>CAYPVA010000018.1:0-19152 GCA_964414045.1 uncultured Lishizhenia sp.
TTGGTAATTAAGAAAAAAGAAAAGAAATGAATACAGATCCAATAGCAGATTTCCTGACTCGCATCAGAAATGCGAGTGCAGCAGGCTTGAAGACCGTAGATATCCCTGGTTCAAATATCAAACGTGCAATGACACAAATTTTATTTGACCAAGGTTACATCCTCAACTACAAATTCGAGGATGACAACAAACAAGGCATCATTAAAATTGCTTTGAAATATAACACATCTACGCGTGTTCCAGCAATTACCAAAATGCAACGTGCTTCTCGTCCAGGACTAAGAAAGTACAGCAGTGCAGTAGAAATGCCAAGAGTTTTAAACGGTTTAGGTATTGCCATCGTTTCTACTTCTCGCGGTGTAATCACTGACAAAGAAGCTCGTCAGCACAATATTGGTGGTGAAGTTCTTTGTTACGTTTACTAAAAAATTATAGCAATGTCAAGAATTGGAAAAGCACCCATTACCATCCCTAGCGGCGTCGAAGTGACGTTTAAGGATTCCGTTATGACGGTTAAAGGTAAAAAAGGAGAATTAGCACAACACATTGATGCTTCGGTAAGCGTAAGCATTGAAGACAATGTCATTACATTCAGTCGCGCTACAGAAGCACCTGATCATCGTTCAAAGCACGGTTTATACCGCGCACTTGTTCACAACATGATTCAAGGTGTATCTGAAGGCTTCAAGAAGGATATGGAAGTAATTGGAGTTGGTTACCGTGCAAACGCTACAGGTCAACAACTTGAATTAGCCCTAGGTTTTTCTCATGCCATTATCATGGAAATCCCTAAAGAAGTGAAAGTTACCACAGTTACAGAAAAAGGTAAAGCTCCTGTCGTTACTCTTGAGTCGCACGACAAGCAATTACTTGGTCAAGTAGCTGCAAAGATTCGCTCTTTCAGAAAACCTGAACCATACAAAGGAAAAGGTATCCGATTTGTTGGTGAAGAAATCCGTAGAAAAGCTGGTAAGTCAGCAGGTAAAAAATAATCGAACGAATTATGGCACTAAATAAAGTATTAAGAAGAGCAAAAATTAAGCGAAGAATCAGAAAAAAGATTTTCGGTACTTCAGCTATTCCGCGCCTTACTGTTTTTAGAAGTAACAAGCAGATTTATGCACAATTAATTGACGATACAACTGGTCGTACATTGGCATCTGCAGGTTCTTTGAAAATGGACGACGCACAAAAAATTAACAAAGTGAGCCAAGCTTCAATTGTTGGTAAGAAAATTGCCGAAGTTGCAAACAAAGCTGGAATCGAACGCATCGTTTTCGATCGCAATGGTTACTTGTATCATGGTAGAATTAAATCCTTGGCTGATTCAGCTCGTGAAGGAGGACTAAAATTTTAAGAAAAATGGCAGCTCAAATCGTAAATAGAGTTAAATCAGCAGATATCGAGTTAAAAGACAAACTCGTAGCTGTAAACCGTGTTACTAAAGTTACCAAAGGTGGTCGTACATTCAGTTTCTCTGCAATTGTTGTTGTAGGTGACGAAAATGGTGTAGTTGGTCATGGTCTTGGTAAAGCAAAAGAAGTAACTGAAGCAATCACTAAAGGCATCGATGATGCGAAAAAGAACCTTATCAAAGTTCCTATTTTAAGAGGTACTGTTCCTCACGAACAAAAAGGAAAATTTGGTGGTGCTGAAGTATTCTTAAAGCCAGCAACAGAAGGTACAGGTGTTATCGCCGGTGGTGCGATGCGTGCCGTATTAGAAAGTGTTGGAGTTCACAACGTATTGGCGAAATCTCAAGGTTCTTCTAACCCGCACAACGTGGTTAAAGCAACTATGGATGCCTTGGCTAACATGCGTGATGCTGTTGCCGTTGCTCGCCAGCGTGGTATCTCTCTTGACAAAGTATTCAACGGATAAAATTAGCAGCAATGAGCACAATCAAAATCAAACAAGTGAAGAGTGCGATTAAGCGTCCAGCTGATCAAAAAGCTACTATCAAAGCTTTAGGTTTTCGTCGCTTGAATCAAGTTATCGAGAAAGAGGTAACTCCTCAAATTATGGGAATGGTGAATAAGGTGAAGCACCTCATTCAAGTAGTGGAATCATAGACATACAAACAAATGGAATTACATAATCTAACACCAGCATCAGGTTCGGTTAAAGCCGAAAAACGCATTGCACGCGGTCAAGGATCAGGTCGTGGAGGAACATCTACACGTGGTCATAAAGGTGCGAAGTCTCGCTCTGGTTACAAAACCAAAATTGGTTTTGAAGGTGGACAAATGCCTTTGCAACGTCGTGTACCTAAGTTTGGCTTTAAAAACATTAACCGTGTTGAGTACAAAGCAATTAACTTAGATATCATCGAAAACCTTGCAACGGTTAAAGGAATCCTTGATATCACACCAGAAGTTTTACGTGAAAATGGTCTTTTATCTAATAATGAATTAGTTAAAGTACTTGGTCGCGGAGAACTAAAAGCTAAAGTAAATATTTCTGCAAATGGCTTTTCTACAAAAGCAAGCGCAGCAATTGAAGCTTTAGGTGGTACATGTACAAAAATCTAACTATCTTTGCACGCTTTTAGATGAAACGATTAATCACAAACCTGCAAAACATCTGGAAAGTTGAGGAATTGCGTAAACGCATTATCCTTACACTTGGCCTCATACTTACCTACCGCGTAGGTTCGTATGTGATTTTGCCTGGTGTCAAATACGACGCCTTGGCAAGTAACGCCACAGATCAAAACTTTCTAGAAAGCATTCTTTCTGTATTTTCAGGAGGAGGCTTTACCAATGCATCTATTATGGCGCTTGGTATCATGCCTTACATCAGTGCATCGATCATCATGCAATTACTTGGTATGGCTGTTCCAGCTGTCCAAAAAATGCAAAATGAAGGAGAATCTGGTAGAAAGCAAATCAACAATTACACGCGTCTACTCACAATCGTTATCTGTGCACTTCAGGCACCAAGTTACCTTACGCTTTATGTAAGTAATAAAAATGCCATGCCAGACAACCCAGATACATTCTGGTGGACTCAAACAATCATGCTCCTCATCGCTGGCTCAATGTTTGCGGTTTGGTTAGGTGAGCGTATTACTGAACGTGGAATCGGTAACGGAATCTCGTTACTCATTACCGTTGGTATCCTCTCTCGCCTACCGGGTGCATTTTTTGCTGAATTCGGAAAATCAGTTGAAGCAGGTAATCTTATTCGTTTAGTATTGGAGATCGTCATGTTCTTTGTCATCATTTTAGTGACTATTTTGATTGTACAAGGAGTCAGACGAATCCCACTTAATACCGCTAAAAGAGTAGCCGGAACAAGAGCAGTTGAAGACGTTAACGGTGCACGTAACTACTTGCCTATTAAAATTAATGCAAGTGGTGTAATGCCTATCATCTTTGCGCAAGCAATCATGACGATTCCAATGATGGTTTACCAAGGTGTTACCCAGCAGCAAGATGCAGGTTGGTTAACTAAAACACTTGGAGATCCTTATGGCGTGAGTTATAATGTGCTTCTTGTAATCTTAATTGTTGTGTTTACTTATTTCTACACTGCTATTATGATTAACCCAAGTAAAATTGCCGACGATCTTAAAAAGAGTGGTGGTTTTGTACCAGGAGTACGTCCAGGAGAAGAAACAGCTGAGCACATCGATCAGGTCGTTTCTCGCATTACTTTCCCAGGGTCTTTATTCTTAGCAGCTATCGCAATTTTACCATCAGTGGCTAAACTTGCAGGTGTCAATGACAGCTTTGCTATGTTCTTTGGTGGAACATCCATCTTGATCATGGTTGGTGTTGTACTTGATACACTTCAACAAATCGAGACTTACCAATTGAATCGCAACATGGATTCTCTCATGGAAGGTACTCGTGTAAGAGGTCGCAGAGGAGCAAACGAATTATCTGGAATGTAATATGGCAAAACAAACATCCATAGAACAAGACGGTACCATCTTAGAAGCTTTGCCAAATGCAATGTTTCGAGTAGAGTTAGAAAACGGACATGTCATTACCGCCCATATTTCGGGAAAAATGCGCATGTTCTATATTAAAATACTTCCGGGAGACCGCGTAAAGGTTGAAATGTCTCCTTATGATTTAACAAAAGGTAGAATATCTTTTAGATACAAATAAGCAGAATTATGAAAGTCAGAGCATCAGTTAAAAAAAGAACTGCAGATTGCAAGATTGTTAAGCGTAAAGGAAAAGTTTACGTCATTAACAAAAAGAATCCGAAATTAAAACAACGTCAAGGATAATAATTAGTATATGGCACGTATTGCAGGTATAGACTTACCAAAAAACAAAAGAGGAGTAATTGGCTTGACATACATCTACGGTATTGGTAGAAGTACAGCTAAGAAAATTCTTAACGATAACAGCATTGATGAGAACATCAAAGTTCAAGACTGGAACGATGATCAATTATCAGCTATTCGTAACACAGTGAACGAAATCAAGACAGAAGGTCAGTTGCGTTCTGAGGTTCAATTGAACATCAAACGACTAATGGACATCGGATGTCAACGTGGTATTCGTCACCGTTTAGGTTTGCCACTTCGTGGACAACGTACTAAGAATAACTCTCGTACACGTAAAGGAAAACGTAAGACTGTTGCGAACAAGAAAAAAGCAACTAAATAATAACTAGTTCCAAATAACAATGGCAAAAGCAAATCAAAAAAAGAAGAAGAACGTCAAGGTAGATGCCGCTGGCGAAGCTCACATCCAAGCGAGTTTCAACAACGTAATCATCTCTTTAACGAACAATGCTGGTCAAGTGATCTCATGGTCATCTGCAGGCAAGATGGGCTTCAAAGGTTCTAAGAAGAACACTCCATATGCAGCGCAAATTGCTGCTGAGGATGCATCAAAAGAAGCACATGACTTCGGACTACGTAGAGTGCGTGTTTTTGTAAAAGGGCCAGGTGCCGGACGCGAGTCTGCCATCCGTGCTATCCACAATTCAGGCATTGAAGTAACAGAAATCATTGACGTGACACCTATGCCACACAATGGTTGTCGTCCACCGAAAAGAAGAAGAGTTTAATATAGTTTAACCAGTAGGATAATTGTCATCGAAGGAATGCCTTAATTCATGACTCCTACACAATTTTAATTAGAATGGCAAGATACAGAGGTCCTAAATCCAAAATTGCACGTCGTTTCCGCGACCCAATTTTTGGCCCAGACAAATCCTTGGAAAGAAGAAATTACGGTCCAGGGCAACACGGTCCATCCAAAAGAAGAGGTGGCAAGCAATCTGAATACGCAGTACAGTTAGGTGAAAAGCAAAAAGCGAAGTACACTTACGGTATCCTTGAGCGTCAGTTTGCGAACATGTTTGAAAAAGCTTCACGCATGAAAGGAATTACAGGTGAAAACTTGTTGCAATTGTGCGAATCTCGCCTTGACAACACAGTTTTCCGCCTTGGAATTGCTCCTTCACGTCGTGCAGCTCGTCAATTAGTTTCTCACAAACACATTACCGTTAACGGTGAAGTTGTAAACATCCCATCTTATACACTTCGTATTGGTGATGTAATCAGTGTTCGTGAAAAATCAAAATCACTAGAAGCAATTACTTCATCATTAACTGCAAGCAATAAAACATTTGACTGGCTAGATTGGGACAACTCAAGTATGTCAGGAAAATTACTTAGCATGCCTGCAAGAGAAATGATTCCAGAAAATATTCGCGAGCAGTTAATCGTCGAATTATACTCTAAATAACCCCTAAGCGATAGAAAATGGCAATATTGGATTTTCAAAAACCTGACAAGGTTATCATGCTCAACTCTGATGATTTTCACGGAGAATTTGAGTTTCGTCCGCTAGAACCGGGCTACGGAATTACCATTGGTAACTCCCTCCGTCGAATTTTGCTTTCTTCCTTAGAAGGTTTCGCAATTTCGTCTATCAAAATCCATGGTGCAGACCATGAATTTACAACCCTTAAAGGTGTTGTTGAAGACGTTACTGAGATCGTCTTGAACCTAAAGCAAGTTCGTTTCAAGCGTCAAATTGAAGGAACAGATTCTGAAACTGTTATTATTTCCGTTGGTGGTCAACAGCAACTTACTGCAGGTGACCTCGGGAAATTTACCAGTGCATTTCAAGTACTCAACCCTGAGCTAGTGATCTGCAACATGGAGTCTTCTGTTAAATTTGAAATGGAATTGACAATTGTGAAAGGTCGTGGTTACGTTCCTGCTGAAGAAAATAAAACCGCAAACGCGCCTTTTGGTACTATCTTTATTGACTCAATCTTTACACCAATTGTAAACGTTCAGTACACTATTGAAAACTACCGTGTTGAGCAAAAAACCGACTACGAAAAATTGGTTTTCAACATCAAAACAGATGGTTCAATTCATCCAAAAGAAGCACTTAAAGAAGCTGCGAAAATTTTGATTCATCACTTCATGTTGTTCTCTGATGAGCGCATCACTTTAGACAGCGAAATTAAAGCTGAATCTGAAGAATTTGATGAAACTTCATTGCACATGCGTCAATTGCTTAAAACCAAATTGGTAGACATGGACCTTTCCGTTCGTGCCCTCAATTGCTTAAAAGCAGCAGATGTAGAAACTCTTGGTGATCTCGTTTCTTACGCCAAGTCTGATTTATTGAAATTCAGAAACTTTGGTAAAAAGTCATTAACTGAGCTTGAAGACCTCGTTGATAGCAAAGGCTTGACTTTTGGAATGAATGTCGCTAAATATAAACTAGACAGAGATTAAGAATTAAGTCATGAGACACGGAAATAAAATCAACCATTTAGGAAAAAAGACTGGCCACCGCAAAGCGATGCTAACCAATATGGCTTGTTCTTTGATCGAGCATAAGCGCATCACAACTACAATCGCAAAAGCGAAAACTTTGCGTGTATTTGTTGAGCCTATCCTTACAAAAGCAAAAACAGATTCTACACACTCACGTCGTGTTGTATTCTCTTACCTTCAAAGCAAAGAAGCAGTAACTGAATTATTCAGAGAAGTTGCTCCTAAAATTGCTAACCGTGAAGGTGGTTACACACGTATCATTCGCACAGGATACCGTTTAGGTGACAACGCTGAAATGTGTATGATAGAATTAGTTGACTTCAACGAACTGTACAACAACGCAAGCAAGAAAACTACCCGTCGTTCACGTCGTGGAGGTAAAAAAGCTGACGAAGTAACTGCTACTGCTGTTGAGGCAACTGAAGTAGTTGAAGAAACTCCAGTTGTAGAGGCTGTAGCGGAAGAAACTCCGGTTGCAGAGGTAGTTGAAGAGGCTCCTGCTACTGAAGCGACTGAAGAAACACCTGCTGCTGAAGCAACAGAAGATGCTCCTTCAACTGAAGAAGAAAAAACAGAAGAATAATTCAACAATTTGTTGATAAAAAAGGCGGACTTTGTCCGCCTTTTTTGTTTTTTAAGGTTTCCATTTTTAGCAAAGTCCGTAATTTTGGAGAAAATTAATCGATGCAGCAAAATCAACCAGCCTACTTACTTTTAGAAGACGGAACTTTATTTAAAGGAATCGCCATTGGTAAAATAGGAACAACAGGAGGTGAAATTGCTTTTAATACCGGCATGACCGGTTACCAAGAAGTTTTTACAGATCCCTCCTACCTTGGTCAAATCCTAATCATGACTACCGCCCATATAGGAAATTATGGTGTTCATACTCATGAAATAGAGTCTGATTCAATCAAAATAGCAGGCCTCATTACTAAAAAATTCTCCAACGGTTTTTCAAGAGCCGCTGCTTCTGACTCACTACAGAACTTAATGGAGCAAAATCAAACGGTAGGTATTTCTGACATCGATACGCGCGCACTTGTGCGTCACATTCGCAATAAAGGAGCCATGAACGCCATAATTTCTTCTGAAATTCTTGACGTTGAACAACTCAAATTAAAACTAAAAGAAATTCCATCAATGGATGGTCTTGAACTTTCATCACGCGTTACTACTCAAGAAGCCTACGAAGTGAGCCCTGCATCACCCAAACTAAAGGTTTCTTTGATTGATTTTGGCGTCAAAAAGAATATTGTTCGATGTTTGGTAGAGCGCGGTTGTCATGTCAAGGTTTTCCCGATGCACGCCACTAAAGCAGAACTCGATGCTTTTGAACCAGACGGGTACATGCTCTCAAATGGCCCAGGTGATCCTTCTGTGATGCACCAAAGCATAGAACTTGTGCGCTCTATTGTTGCAGATGGAAGGCCAGTATTTGGTATTTGTCTAGGACATCAAATTCTAGGACTAAGTCAGGGCCTTCGTACCGAAAAAATGTTCAATGGACATAGAGGTATCAACCACCCTATTCTCAATTTAAAAACAGGAAAAGGAGAAATTACATCACAAAATCACGGTTTTGTCATTTCAAAAGATTCTGTAGCTGCCAATAAGCAAATTGAGGTAACACATATACACCTCAACGACAAAACCATTGCAGGTATTCGTTTGATAAACAAACCAGTATTTTCGGTGCAATATCATCCTGAAGCATCCGCCGGACCTCACGATTCACGATACTTATTCGATGAATTTATTCAAAATATGAACCAATTTAAATCTTAAACATGAGTTTAATTGCCTCGATTTTTGCCCGTCAAATTTTAGATTCTCGCGGAAACCCAACCATTGAAGTAGATGTCATTACCGAAAACGGCATTCTAGGGCGCGCAGCAGTACCATCTGGTGCTTCTACTGGTGTTCATGAAGCTGTCGAGCTTCGTGACAACGACAAAGCAATCTATATGGGCAAAGGTGTTTTGAAGGCAGTTCAACACGTCAATACCATCATTGAAGAAGCGCTTGTTGGCATGGACGTTTTCGAACAGAAAAAAATTGACTACCTTCTTCTCGAACTCGACGGCACAGAAAACAAATCCAATTTAGGCGCTAACGCCATTTTGGGTACATCCCTGGCTGTCGCAAAAGCAGCTGCTCAAGAAGCTGGACTAAGTTTATATCAATATATTGGAGGTGTTGGTGCGGTAACAATGCCGGTACCAATGATGAATATCTTAAACGGAGGTTCACACGCTGACAACCTCATCGATATTCAAGAATTTATGGTGATGCCTTTTGGCGCGCAAAGTTTCTCAGAAGGGTTGCGTTGGGGCACTGAAGTATTTCATCACCTCAAAGCCGTATTGAAATCAAAAGGGATGTCTACAAACGTAGGAGATGAAGGTGGTTTTGCACCAAGCTTAGGTTCCAACGAAGAAGCAATCCAGGTAGTCATCGAGGCTATCGAAAAGGCTGGGTTCAAACCAGGTGTTGATATGTACATTGCACTTGACGCTGCTTCTTCAGAATTTTATGATGCGGCATCAGGTCAATATGTATTTGCCTCTACAGGTGAGCGCCGAAGCTCTGCTGAAATGGTCTCATTTTGGCAAGACTGGTGTGAGCGCTTTCCGATCATTTCTATTGAAGATGGATTGGCAGAGGATGATTGGGATGGTTGGAAATTAGCTACGGAAAAACTTGGTTCTAAAGTACAGTTGGTCGGGGACGACCTATTCGTTACCAACACCAAAAGACTCCAACAAGGAATTTCTAAAGGTATCGCTAACTCTATACTTGTAAAAGTTAACCAAATCGGTACCCTTACAGAAACAATCGAAGCCGTTAATTTAGCAACACGCAATGGTTATACTTCTGTCATGAGTCACCGCAGTGGTGAGACCGAAGACAACACCATTGCCGATTTAGCAGTAGCATTAAATTGTGGCCAAATTAAAACAGGTTCGGCGTCTCGTTCAGATCGCATGGCAAAATACAACCAACTGCTTCGCATCGAAGAAGAATTAGAGGATGCAGCGGTTTACCCAGGGAAGAACTTCAAGTATATCCAATAATTGGCCCGATTTAACCTCCGAGTTTACGCCTTAATCACCAACGAACTCAACGAGATTCTTGTTTCTGACGAATGTCGTTTTGGAAATTTTTTTACCAAATTCCCAGGTGGTGGAGTAGAATATGGCGAAGGAGTTGAGGCCGCTTTAAAACGAGAATTAATAGAAGAATTAGGCTTAACAGTGAGCCAACTACAATTTTTCTACTTTAATGACTTTCATCAAATTTCTGCTTTTGACAACAGTGATTTAATCTCATTTTACTACAGGATTAATGTTCAAAAGAAGCAAGTCCATGTTGCCAACGAAGCATACGTCATTCCATTTGAACTTGAACAAGAAAAGCAACGTTGGGTAGCGCTTCAAGACCTTGCAGTTTCTGATCTAACTTTTCCGATCGATCAACTTGTTCTAGAAAAATTGCAAAATGAGCCAAGCTGCTCTTGAGTAAAACAGTAGATTTTCTAGAAGACTAATAAAAAGAAGATCTCCTTATTTCTTGAAATTAGAAGCGAGTACCAATTCTTTGGTGCCATGGGTCCATGAATAGAATCCTTCGCCACTCTTAACACCTTTTTTACCAGCTGTCACCATATTCACTAACAACGGACATGGCGCATATTTTGGATTTCCAAAACCATCGTGGAGCACTTCAAGAATGGCCAAACAAACGTCAAGGCCGATGAAATCTGCTAGCTGAAGTGGACCCATCGGATGAGCCATTCCTAATTTCATCACCGTATCAATCTCCTCTACTCCGGCAACACCCTCAAATAAAGTATAAATAGCCTCGTTGATCATGGGCATTAAAATACGATTGGCAACAAAACCAGGATAGTCATTGACCTCTACCGGAACTTTGGAAAGACTGCGAGACGTTTCCATAATGATTTGTGTCACTTCATCGGTTGTTGAATAACCGCGAATGATTTCAACCAATTTCATGACTGGTACCGGATTCATAAAGTGCATGCCAATTACTTTTTCTGGTCGGTTGGTAACCGAAGCTATTTTAGTAATTGAAATTGAAGAGGTGTTTGTCGCTAAAATGACCTCAGGGGCTGTTAGCGCATCTAATTCTTTAAAGATTTTTAATTTCAAATCGATGTTTTCGGTAGCTGCTTCCACTACTAAATCTACACCTTTCACACCTTCAGCCATGACCGAAAAAGTATTTAGGTTGTTGAGTGTTTGGATTTTATCGGCTTCTGTGATACCCCCTTTGGCCACCTGACGGTCAAGGTTTTTTCCGATGGTGACAAGCGCACGCTCTAGGGCGGCTTCAGAGACATCGATGAGATTCACTTGATATCCAAACTGTGCAAAGACATGTGCGATGCCATTACCCATTGTACCTGCTCCGATTACTGCTACGTTTTTCATGTTTTTGAAATTTGGACAAATATAAGGTACCTCTTGCAACTACACTAAAAAAACACAGGAATCCTTGTATCTTTGTTTGCAATGAGGTTTCTATTTAACGGCAATACTTTCAAAACGAAGTTTTTAAGTTCATTGGTCATTTTGATGTCCGGAACCGTTATTTCACAACTCATTGCCTTACTTTTTGCCCCTCTACTTACGCGCTTGTATACGCCAGGTCAAATGGGCGAACTCGGTTTTTACATGCGGCTCACGGGTTTTATATCAGCCGTGGCAACGTTGCGTTATGAAGCCGCCTTACCATTGCCAAAACAAGACGAGCATTCGTATTTGTTGTATCGACTCGCCTACCGCATTTCGTTCGTTGTTTTGGCTGTGTGTGCACTTGTTTTGATTTTCGTTTTAAATGCTGGAATTGGGGTACCCTTTTCTTGGTGGTTTTTCTTACTCACCATCATAGGGTCAGCATGTATTGTCATCATCAATATCGGAACAAATTGGTCGGTACGCATTGGTCAGTACGGCATGATCTCTCGTCAAAAAATCATCAATTCTAGTCTTTCTAATTTGCTCAAATGGATTTTTGCATTTTTTCAACTGCAAACCCTTGGCCTTATATTAGCAACCTTTTTAGGTTATTTTGCTTCATCGCTTGAATTCCTATTTGACTTTAAGAAAATTCACCAACGCTATAAACATTACATTTCTAAGAAGAAAACAACAGCGCTCATGCGCGAGCACAAAGATTTCCCGATTGTTAGTTTGCCACATGTTTTTGTAGATAACGCCCGTGAAATGCTGATTGCAACCTTTATTTTTGGCTTCTACTCAGATGTCATTTATGGTTCATACAACCATTCTTATACAATGCTTAGGCTGCCACTCACGCTAATAGGAGTTTCGCTCGGTCAGATTTTCTACAACCGTGCTTCAGAACTTTATAACCAACAAAAAGCTATTCTTCCCCTCATTCGAAAAATGTTGTTGGGCTTAGCGCTGCTTTCCTTAATTCCTTTTGGCATCTTATTTTTCTACGGAACCGAAATTTTCAGCTTCGTTTTCGGGGCTAACTGGCAAATCGCAGGATCTTATTCGGAAACGATGTCTGTTTGGTTAATGGTGAATTTCATCCTTACCCCTATTGCAGCGCTTCCCATGATTTTGAAAAAACAAAATGTTTTTTTTCTGCTTGGATTTGGTAGTTCACTGATACAAGTGCTGCCTTACTGGATATTGCATTGGGCTTATGGGAATTCAGATGCTGTCTTTTTATTCAGCTTACAAATTGTTTCGTATACGCAAGCACTCTGGTTGCTTGTTACGATTGGTTTGCTTTATTTTTACGCGAAGCAGGCAGATCAAAAAGTTGGTCATAGAGCTTGAAAAATCGTTGCTGATTGACTGCTTTTGTAGCTTTTACTTCAATGAGCTTCCTATTTTCTTGAGCCACCAATTCAGCGTTTAATTGAAGGGCCTTTTCGATATCTACACTTAAGTTGGAAGAAAATATGATTCCATTTGTACCTGAATTGATCCATTCTTTATTGGCAGGCAAGTCGGATACCAGCGGAATACATCCATAGGCCATTGCTTCCAAAAGACTTATAGCAGTACCATCAGATTCCGGAATCGAAATATATACTTTCGCCTTCGCGTAAAAATTTCTATTGTCTTCAGGTTTCAGAAATCCTACAAATTCAAAAGACCCGTCGGGTAAGTGCTGCGCTGCGAGCTGTTTCAATGCTTCAGTCTGGGAACCACTTGCAGCAAGAATCAATTTCCAATCAGGGTTGGCCTTGAGAAAGTCCGCACTTTGCAAGATTACCTCGTTGATCCGATAAAGTGGTTCATGCATGCGATTGGAGAAAAGGAGCTGCTGTTTTTCTATCGGAACAGCTGGCATCATGAGATCTACCCCAAAATTTGCAACAAGTACGGCTTGCATCGGTGCCAGTTTGATAATTGCATCGGCCATAAATTGCGCATCGGCTGTTATTTTTTGAGCGCGCTTCAAAACAAATTGCACCATCGCCTTATAGCGCCAATTCTTCTGTGGTAACAAGAGTACATCGCTACCCCAGGTGGTCAGTACAAGAGGCTTGAGTTGCCGATTTGCGAGCGTCGTGAGCAAGCCATAAGAATTGGCTTGGTGCACATGAATGATGTCAGGATTGAAATCAAGAATTACCTTTCTAAGCGCAGCGACATTCTTGAAGATGCGCAAAGGGTGCTTCAAGCTAAAATCGAGTTGGATGGCCTGATGACCTTCAATTGAATGACCAGATACGATCAGGATTTCATCAAAATACGAAGCAATAAGTGCCTTGTAATTGAGCAAATGCGCATTTCCTTTGCTACTGCCAATGAGCAATAATTTTTTCTTAGTGGTTGCTTGCATCTGCTGTCTTTAAACTTTTAAAAGCCCACGCCAAAGCTAGGCAAAATAGCAACTCAATGTTTCGCTCTGTAAACGGGTTATTTGTGAGGGCACTAGTGAGCATCATTAAGATGACCAAAACAAATGGAGTGACGCTTGTATTTTTTGAACAAAATAATTGTACGAAAGGAAGCAAATAAAATAGCATGTATACCACTAAGCCAATGAAGCCATAGCGCCATGCCATGAGGATATATTCATTTTCAGCATAAAGCCGATTGGCATAAAAATATTGTTTGTAGGGTCCGTGTCCAAAAATCGGGTATTCCAAAATTTGCTGTCCAAGCAGGGTCCAGGTTTCAAAACGCCCCCGTACAGACCCGCTATACAGTGCCGTACCATCCAGCAAACTGGCGCTATAAGCGGAATATTGAAAAAAAGATGTGGCCAACATCAAGGCCAAAAAATAGGTTAAACCAAGCCCTCCAATGATCGTCAACCATTGCCTGCGTGTCCATAGGTGCAAATGGAAAATGGCTAGATAGATCAAAAAGACGAGGATGACAACAACAGAAGTTCTTGATTGACACAAAAAAACCATTGTCAATGCTATCAAGAAGAGGCCCAACTGTTTTTTATTGAATTGGATGGGTAAAAATACGATGCTAAAAAAAGTAAAAAGGAGTGCATTGATATTCGGATTTCCCATAGTGCCAACCATGCGCTTCACTGCTGGCGCGCCAAGTGAATTCTTACCAAAAAATTGTATTTGTAAACCTCCGTTGTAATGGACCTCTAATATTTGATTGATACCAGGAAATTCATAAAAGTGTAAGAGATTAAGTACAACCAGTACTAAAAAGAGGTAGGGCAAACATTTTTGCAAAAAGCTAAAATCCATCAAACCAAGAAACAACAATAATACCCCGAACTTGATCCACTTATAAATTTCAAAATAATCTGAGACTGTGGTTGTATGTGCTTGTATGAGGATGGTCAAACCGACATAACCTGCCATAGCAAAAGGCAGGGCGTGGTATTTCGAAAATTGAATTTCAGTCCTATTAAAGAACAAGAGGAGTAATATCATTGGTAAACAGAGGTCAACCCAATGAACCGAAGGAAATTGCGTTGCGAATGCCACTGATGGCAAACAAAGCGCCGCAAAAAGCAAAAAAACACCTAAAATGGTTGGGAAATTAATCGTTTGCCCACTCTTCATAAAATGCGCTTAGTTCTGGGTGTTGTCTGAGCTGACGCTCGTCTAGTTTTCTGGTGTCTCCAATCACTTTTGCTGGGTTTCCGCTAATGATGGAGAAATCTGGGTAATCTCCTTTGAGGTAACTGTAGGCAGCAATCAGACACCCTTTCCCAACTTTTGTTTTTGGCATGATGGTAGAATGAGGGCCAATAAAAGTGTATTTGCCGATATGAATGGCTCCTCTTTCGTATACTTCGTGGTTGGGTTGGTGGTATTGTTTGCCATAGATGCGAATAGCCATATGGCTCGAATGAGAGGTCATGTTGATGAATGTGGTGAGCTGACAACCTTCTTCTATGGTTATTCCGTGACTCGCTTCAATAAAATTGTAATGTCCGATGAAAACATTTTCACCTACAACCAGATTTTGTGGGTGATCAATGAAGGTCGTGTTTGAGATGCGCGTATGCGCAATGCGTTTTCCTTGATTGTCATAAATGCGCTGATTCATAGCAGGGCGGAATGCCAAGAAAAAGCGCCTTAAAACTTTGTAAAGAATACTGTTTTTTTGTTGCATGTAATTCGATTGCAAGCGAAGATATCAAAAACAAGCATATATTGAGTATTTTTGCTGTGCAGCGCTATTCAAAATGACAAATACCGGACTACTTTCCAAACCTAAAATCATTCATCTGAGTAGTGCGCATCACGACCATGATGTCCGCATCTTTTTAAAAGAATGCAAATCGCTTGCAGCAAATTTTCCTGAGCACGAAATTCATTTAGTATTGTCGGGAGTCGAGCCGCGCATTGAAGATGGCGTGCACATTCATAGTGCCGGCCCACGTGGAGCATCCAAGTTTCAAAGAATGTATCATACTGTCAATCAAGTTTATCAAAAGGCCCTTGAACTCGACGGAATTTGTTATCACTTGCATGATCCCGAACTTTTACGGCTCTCTTTAAAGCTCAAAAGAAAAGGTAAAAAAGTCATTTATGACGCCCATGAAGATCTCCCGCGACAATTCATTGGTAATTCAAAACTACCTGCCAAGCAATTGCTCTCTGGCATCATTGAACGCGTAGAAAATTACTTCGCAAAAAGAATGCATGGCATTATTACAGCAACGCCATTTATTGCAGCTCGCTTTGAAAAAATCAATGCCAACACTATTGACATCAATAATTATCCGCTAGCTACTGAAATTGAGATGGTTGAAGGACCAACGCATTCCAAAGAGAATTATGTTTGTTATATCGGTGGAATTTGGCCTTCTAGGGGTCTTTTAAGATTGATCGATGCCTTCGAAACTAGTGAGGTGAAATTGGCTTTGGCTGGTAAAATTGAACCTGCCTTCAAAGCTTTATTACAACAGCGTCAAGGTTGGAAAAATGTGCAAGAACTCGGCTTTATTGATAGGCACACTTCAGTTACGCTCAAACAAAAGGCAATTGCCGGTATCGTTACCTTTCTTCCGCTGCCAAATCATGTCAATGCGCAACCCAACAAGATATTCGAATATATGTCTGCTGGATTACCCGTCATCGGTTCTAATTTTCCATTATGGAAAGCACTCATCGAAGACAATCATTGCGGGATCTGCGTAGATCCAGAAAATTCCAATGAAATAGCTCGTGCCATTGCCTATTTAGTAGCCCACCCTGAAATAGCTCAACAGATGGGAGAAAATGGCAAAAAAATGGTCCAAAATACTTATAATTGGACTGCCGAAGAAAAGCGATTGGTTGCATTTTATCAAAAAGTCCTTGCCTCATGACCTTTGATAAAATTTATCAATATTCCTTTTTTCTGCTAGCGGCACTCTGGATTCCATTTCCAAAACTTGGCGGTTTGGCTATTGTACTGTTTTCCGGCGTTGTTATTTACGGCAGCATCAAGCAAAAACTTAAATTTCAACTACACCCTGTTTTCATTGGTTTTGCAGTGCTTTATGCGCTTTATTCCCTTGCCATTTTAACAAGCCCACACTTCAAGCAAGAACTCCCTCAATTAGAATACAAACTATCATTTGTCATATTTCCTGTTTTATTCAGCTTCAAATCTCCGCAAGGCATTGAGCGCAAAAAGTTGCTCGATATCTTTGTGTGGGCTTGCGCTTTTTTAGGTTTGCTTTATTGGGGCAATGCCATTTTGAGTTACATTTCAACAGGACAAACCCAAAATTTTCATTCATCTTGGTTTGCGTACAACCATCACCCAAGTTATGCAGCCGCATTCTTTTCATTGGCCATCTTTTATTTAGTGCTCAATCTTAAAAACAAAAAAGGCATAGCACGAGTCTTTTCAATTGGGCTGATTTTGTTTTTTTTATGCCTTCACGTACCGCTTGAAAGTCTTGCGGGTATCCTGATGTTGGTCTGTATCTTTTGTTATTTCGTGTTGAATTGGGCTTGGCATAATTTTCACAAAGCCCTATTTATGGCGATGATTTTACTGGGAATGCTTACCATTCGAGGTTTACTCTTTTTGCAGCCAAGTCTTGAAGCAAATGTCAAGCATACCATTGCACTCACTAAAGATTACATCTCAGATCCTCAGTATTTTATAAAAAATTGCCCACAAAAAATGTCCGGAAATCAGGCAAGGCTCATCTTATGGACCATCAGTGGAGAAATCATTGTCCAACATCCTTTTGGCATCGGCATCAGTGGCCTAGACATCGAGCTGACAAAAAGACTTCACCAATTGGGCTTTCATGAAATAGCTGCCAAACATTGGAATCCTCATAATCAATTTCTACAAATCACAGCCGAACTCGGTTGGTTTGCGCTGCTTTGGCTTATCGGCACCATTCTTTTACTGGCAAGACTAGCATGGCGAAGAAAAGACTTGATTTTTGGATTCATTATTGCCAGTTTTGTTATAAATGCACTGTTTGAAAGTATGCTTCAGCGCCAGTCAGGCATTGTATTTTACTTATTATTTTTGAGTGCATTTATTGCGATTATCAACCCTCCAAAGCAAGTAAAAGCTTGAAATTAACTGTAGTCATTCCGTGTAGAAATGAGCGTCCTTTTATTCAGCAATGCATTGCTGCCATATATGACTGCGCCTTGCCCTCAGACTGTCAACTTCAAGTTTTTGTAGTAGATGGCATGAGTGACGACGGAACCAGAACCGTGGTCGAAGCATGTTGTGCGCAATATCCGAACTTACACCTTATTGACAATCCAAAAAAACTGACGCCATTTGCGTTTAATCTGGGTATCTATGCAGGAGGAATCGTCGATTATGTGCAGATTGTCGGTGCGCGGCATATACTGAGCAAAAACTACCTTCAGGAATGTTTAAATAAACTGCAAACGGACCCCAATGTTTGGGGTGTTGGCGGTCAAATTCAGAACGAATCCGTGAATGAAATGGGCCGACGCATTTCAGCAGTGATGTCCTCAAGTTTCGGTGTCGGAATGGGAAATTTCAGAACCATGGCTACCTCTGGTTACACGGATACCGTTACGAGCCCTATGTATCCGTATTGGGTATTTGAAAAAATTGGTTTTTTCGATGAAATGCTCGTAAGAAATCAAGACGACGACTTTAATTTTAGAATTGCCGAAGCCGGAGGTAAACTCTACCTCATCCATCATATTTCTCTCAAATACTACGTCAGGGCAACCATTGGTGGCCTCAGAAAACAGTATTTCCAATATGGTTACTGGAAAGTTTTTGTCAATCAAAAACACGGAAAAATGACAACGCTAAGACAACTCTTTCCACCGTTATTCGTAGCTTATTTGGCGTCATTATGCCTTCTTTTTTTAGTACCTACCTCGATACAAGTTTTATATCTTGTTCCAATAGCACTTTACATCTCCGGATTGCTCTTTTTTGGATTCAAAGTGAGTCAATCAGGGCAATTGATTCAAACAACCCTTCTATTTCCACTATTGCACTTAAGTTATGGTACGGGCTACCTTCTTGGAATCTTTGAATTTTTAATTTTGAGAAAAAAACCAAGCGACAAACAAAAACAACTATCACGTTAAATAACGATATACATGATCCCTTTTTCACCCCCTAGAATTGATCAAGCAGTCATCGATGAAGTGACCGCAGCCTTAAAAAGTGGTTGGATTACCACTGGGCCACGCACCAAACAATTCGAAAAAGAAATCAGTGCCTATTGCGGCGCCAAAACCACTATTGCCGTTAGTTCTTGGACTACAGGTATGGAGGTATTGTTGCGTTGGTGGGGAGTTGGGCCTGGAGACGAAGTAATAGTACCTGTTTATACTTATTGTGCCAGCGCAAATGTCGTTTTGCATACGGGTGCAACCGTTATTTTTGTTGACATCAATGCCGATGATTTTAATTTAGCACTACATG
>CAYPVA010000019.1:0-18968 GCA_964414045.1 uncultured Lishizhenia sp.
GGTATGCGCTACAACCAGAAAAAGCCAGCAAATGGTTGCTTTTCATTTATAAAATTGCCATACCAATTGGCTTACTCACCTTATTTTTCTAAAATGAAACTTGTATTAGGTTCTGCCTCACCAAGAAGAAAAGAGCTACTCAGTAAGCTCGGATACGATTTTCGTGTACTCACCGCAAGTTGTGATGAATCATTCGATCCAAAACAGAGCCCAGAAGAAATAGTATTATCTATCTGTAAAAAGAAAATTGCGGCCTTGTTTACCCAAATTGAGCAAGACGAAACGTTGCTTTGTGCCGATACTATTGTCTTCCTGGATGGTAAAGTCTTAGGTAAGCCCTCCGATCGAAACGAAGCCATTGAGATGTTAAAGCTGCTTTCTGGAAAAGAACACGAGGTTTACACCGGATTGATGCTTAAAAATCAACAAGGAGAACACAATTTAATTGATTGTACCGTTGTTCGGTTTCAGGAACTTAAAGATGAAGATATTACCCATTACGTGGATCAATTTCAACCCTTTGACAAAGCGGGAAGTTACGGCATTCAAGAATGGATTGGGCATGTTGGCGTTATAGAAATCAGGGGTTCGTTTACCAACGTCATGGGCTTGCCTACGCAGCGCCTTTATCCTTTTCTAAAGAGTCATATTTAGGTTGAACTAACACCTGAAACGAAATCATTAAGCATAAAAAAACCGCAGCAATAGCTGCGGTTTTTTTATATTTCAAATTTGGATTAGAGTTTTACCCTGAACTCTACCCTGCGATTTTTGGCATCTTTTGTTTCTTGATCGTCGTCTTCAGCAACTTCAGTACTTTGAGATTTGTCTGACATTGGAACTGCTAATAAACGTTCAGCTGCAACACCTTGGCTTGTGAGGTATTTCTTCACTGCAGCGATGCGCTGAGAATCCATGCCTTTGTACATTTCATTTTCTTCACCTGCTTTGTTTTCAAGAGCGTCATTGTGTCCGATGAGTTCAAGAGTTAATGCAGGATTTGCATTCATTTGGACTACAATAAAGTCTAAGTTAGTGCGCGCATTTTCTGTAAGTGCCGACTTACCAGCTCTAAAGTAAATTGTTTGGGCTGCAATTTTTTTATCAAGGGTCATTTTCTCATTGACCTCTGGCGTTTTGTCGTAAACTAAAGTGCTAAACGAATCTTCGACCTTTGGCGGACGCTTGTTGTAGCAGGCACATTGCTCTGGCTTTTTCGGATCAATTTGACGGATAATGATATTATCAATGTAGTAGTAGGCATGTAATAAAGCCTCTGCTTCAGCATCCTTAGGCTTTTTCATGGCCTGGAACTGCGTTTTTTCATTGCGGTCAAAGTTACCGATGGTAATGAATTTTTCATCTCCTTTGGCTACGTATAAATTACATACTTTATCCCAACCAAAATAACCATTGTAGATACCATTTACTGCAGATTTTACAACGTGGTCTCCGTCGGCATAAATTGCGTCAGACTCTCCTGAACCTGGTGCTTTGTCTGTAAAATAAAGCCCTAAATTGTTACAAGCAAATTTAGAGGACTCACTCAATGAAATGGAGTATTCTACACAGTAGGTCATGCCTTTTGTAAGACCAGACTTCCCTTTTTTAGCAATTGGTATGGTGATGTATGAACGCTCGGAAGCTTGTTTACCCGGTTTGTAGGCTACGATACCCGCGTAAACTTCTCCTCCATCTTCAGTTGTTGGCTCTTCAGATCCATAGATATTTGCCGGAATGCTGACATCGCCAGTAGCTTGCTTTGAAAAGAGGTCAGCTTTGATGAGTGTGGGTGATACGATTTCTCCACCAGCTAATTCAATGGTTTGTAATTCTGTTACTTCTTTGGCTGCGCTTTCAAAACCAATTTTTATTTCTTTGAAGGCCTCTTGTGCTTGTGAAAAATTGGCTAAAGTGGCGAAGCCGAAGCTCAGCACCCATTTTGTCATGTTGGAAGTTTTAAATTTCATAGTTTTGAACGGTATGAATAAATACTTTGACCATTTCTGGGTCAATATCAGGGTAAACCCCATGACCCAAATTTACAATATGTCTTTGACTTTTAAAGGATTTCAGCATTTTTTTGGTCTCGGCCTCGATGATTTGTGGCGAACCATAGAGCACACAAGGGTCTAGATTTCCTTGTAAAGTCATGTTCTCCTGAACCAAATTGCGTGCCACATTTACATCCATATTCCAGTCTAGACCAAGTGTGGTGCAAGGTAACTGAGCCAAAGCTGGCAATGAACCAATGGCACCCTTAGAAAAAACAGTCAATGGCGTTTCAGGAAAAGCGGCGCAGATTTGTTGGATATATTTGATTCCAAATTCGTTGTATTGGGCATCGCCGAGTATGCCTGCCCATGAATCAAAAAGCTGAAGTGCATCTGCACCTGCAGCTACTTGACCTTTTAAATAAGCGATGGTCACGTCGGTAATGCGTTGCAATAAGCGATGTGCAAGTGCTGGTTGCGTGTATAAAAATTTACGAGATTCACTGAAAGTTTTAGACCCCTTACCTTCCACCATATAGCAGAGAATGGTCCAGGGTGCACCAGCAAAACCAATTAACGGGACACGCCCATTGAGTGCTGCTTTAGTTTGTTTGAGTGCTTCAAAAACGTACCACAATCTTTCTTGGACATCGATTTGCTGGTCCAGACGATCGAATTCTTGCTCAGAACGAATGGTATTTTCAAACCATGGGCCCTTTTGTTCGATCATTTGATACGGCAAACCCATTGCTTCAGGAACCACTAAAATGTCAGAAAAGATAATGGCGGCGTCAACGTTGAGTAAATCTACTGGCTGAATAGTGACCTCAGTAGCAAATTCAGGGGTTTCAACTAGTTCTTTAAACCCAGATAATTTGGCGCGTACTGCACGGTATTCTGGAAGAATTCTGCCTGCCTGACGCATCAGCCAAACAGGATAGCGCTCGATGGCTTCACCTCGGTGCGCTCTGAGAAATAAATCGTTTTGAATCATCGTAGCAAAGGTAAGCAATTACCATTGAATTTCTTGCTGTTGGGTCATGCGCAAAAAGGCATTTGTTTTACTGAAATGTCGGCAACCAAAAAAACCGCGGTGTGCGGCAAGTGGCGAAGGATGTACAGCCTTTAAAATGAGGTGCTTCGTGTTGTCTACGAAGCTTGCTTTTGCAGCAGCCTTTGCTCCCCATAAGATGAAAACCACATTGCTCTTTTGCGCATTGATCTTGGCGATGACAGCATCTGTAAACGTTTCCCAACCCAAATTTTTATGACTATCCGGCAATCCTTCTTCTACCGTAAGTACACTGTTGAGTAATAAAACACCTTGCTGTGCCCAAGAAAGGAGATCGCCATTCATTGGAATAGGTTTTCCGGTATCTGCTTGTAGTTCTTTGAAAATATTGAGTAAACTCTTCGGTAAAGGCCGCACATCGGGTTCAACAGAAAAACACAAACCGTGGGCATGTCCTTTGGTCGGGTATGGATCCTGACCTAAAATGACCACCTTTACTTGATCAAATGGACAAGCATCAAACGCCCTAAAAATTTGTGCGCCCTTCGGAAATATTTGTTTTGGTTTGGCTTGATAGGCTGCTTTTACTTTCTGAATAAGGGCCTCAAAATAGGGCTTTTCAAATTCTTCGGCTAAGACCTCTCTCCAACTTTCGTCTATTTGAATATGCGTCATTTGGGATCTATGAGTGCGGTCCAAAGTGTAATTTGTCCGTTGTCCATACGTGGCCAAATGGGTCTCACTCTTCCATCAAAAGCAGCAATACCAAGATAATCACCGAAGAAAACGCGTGCATCAGGCATGAATGGACGATTCGAAATGAGTTGCTCGGAAAAAGTTTGTCCACCATCTGAACTTTTTGCCCAAATAACATCTGTACTGTTCGT
This sequence comes from uncultured Lishizhenia sp., assembly GCA_964414045.1. Lineage (GTDB taxonomy): Bacteria > Bacteroidota > Bacteroidia > Flavobacteriales_D > Crocinitomicaceae > UBA952. The sequence goes on from CAYPVA010000019.1 coordinate 3,894, forward strand.
ATTGAATCGTCTGCGGTCATAGTAGACAAAATGTAGTTCGCCATTTTTTTGATCGATGGCCATTGAGGTCAAGAATTGGTGTTTTCCGGGTGCATCTTGATTGACGCGTTTGGCTTCAGACCATGTAGCACCGCCATCCGTAGAACTCATGAGCCAGACGTCTGTGTCGTTGGCGCCATTGCGTTGGTCACACCAATTGAGGTAAATGGTGCCATTTCGCGGGCCACCACTCATGTCGGCCATTAAAAAAGGCAAACCATTGGCGCGGTATATTCCTGGAATTTGAATGTCCCATCCGCCAACGTGATCCGACAACTTTTTTTCTTCAGGCAACCAAGTTAATCCGCCATCTTTGGAGCACTGAAACATAAGTCCTCTGGGGCCCGTCCAACAGACAAAAATTTCACCATTGGCGCCCAGAGCAGGCACTGCTCCTTCAACTGTATTATCTCCGTCAAGACAATCGCCTCCAAATTTTGAAATCCTCACCGGATTAGACCAAGTTACACCGCGATCCGTTGACTTCGAAAAGACAATTATAGAGGTATCCTTAGGATCTGCGGAATCATACGCATCAAATTGTGTCCAAGTCATGTAAATGACTTGAGTTTTGGGGTCGATGGTCATCCAGTGCTTATCTTGAACTTTGGTGCCATTGGGTGCTGGAAAAGATCCTTTACTAAACTTTCCATCGATTTGGTCGGTATATTGACAAACAATGCGGTCCAGGTGACTCGCTTTTTTGTAATCACTTAAATGGAAATAATATAACCTTCCAAGCGCATCATATTGCAAAACTGGATCTCCATAAACGCCATATGGGCTTTCCATGGATTTAGTTTTCCATGACTGACCACCATCTGTTGAAAAATGATAGCCTGTCAATACAGTTCCAGCAGCAATTTCATCCGGGTTTAATGGATTGATGGCAATGGAAGGTTCACATTCATTGAATGGATACTTTGAGGAAACTGGCGGGATTTGAATGTTTTTGTATCCTTGTGCACTCAGTTTGAACGCAAAAGCAAAAAAACTAACGTAACCAATAAGTAAGTAAGGGCGCATTGACATCTTTAATTTGTAATGAAAATTGAGGTTTGGTGTAAGTTTTCATGATGAACTTTACTTGAAAAACTTTTTCATCACGTGCAACAGTAAGCATCATGTCTTCTCCCGGAGACAAACTATTGAGCATACCTTCCAACATTGGCTTATTGACACGATATCCCTCGCAAATCAAGACCTCATCTCCTACACTCAGTCCGGCCTCTTCAGCTGCACTTGCGCGTCTTACCGACTTTACTTTGACAATTTCATTTCCTTCGAAGGTCGCGCCGATATTTGCTTGACTCGAAGTGAGGTCCTTGACGATGATGCCCATTGGTTCAAAGTACTTTTGATAAGGAATGATTTGCGTGCCATTGACGTAACTTGCAAAAAATGCACTCATGTCCTCGCCACAATAGGCACTCAGTTCTTGTTCAAACTCAGCCTCTGTAAAACCGCGCTGTAAGCCCAGTGCATACTTCGTGTAGAGCACTTGCATGAAACCATCTAAACTCTTCTTTTTATTCGACTTTTGAATAAGGTAAGCATCTAAAACCGCACCCAAAACCGCACCTCTTGAATAGTAGGTCATGGTTGTATTACTTGAATTCTCGTTAGGTCTGTAAGCTTTGATCCAGGCGTCAAAACTCGCATGTGCTACGGGCTGAACCCTAGAACCCGGTGTTCCTTCGACGTAATTGATTTGGGATTGCATTTTAGCTACAAATTCTTCAGCAGTATAAAAACCTGCTCTTCTCAGTAACAACTCATCGTAATAAGAAGTAATGCCTTCCATCACCCATAATAAAGAGGTGTAACATTCTTGATCATAATTAAAAGGGCCTAATTCAATTGGCCTGATGCGTTTGACATTCCAAAGATGAAAATATTCGTGAGCTACCAAATTGATGAAGCCTAAATAATTCGATCCGGCATAAGACCAGCGATCCACACTCAAGACACAGCTATTTTTGTGCTCCAAACCCCCTTGGCCGTCTGTGACGTTGTGCACAATAAACAAGTAATCTTTATTTGGGTTGCTTCCAAAAACATTTGTTGCTGCCTGCACCACTTTTGCCATATCTTGCTGCAATTGCGCTATATTATAATTAGCTTCTCCATACATGGCCACCTTGTGTCTGACACCCGCCGCCATGAAATCAAATTCAGTCTGGTTGCCAATTTCGATGGGGCAATCGACCAGTTGGTCATAATTTTCAAATACAAAAGCAAAGCAGCCAGGCTCTGATTTGAAATCTATTGAATTCAGGGCTGTGCTCACTTTCTTGAAACTGGCATGCGGATATACTTTTAAAATTCCTTGCTGATTTTTTGTGGCTTCGGTGTACATAAAAACTCCGGCACCGGCAACAAAACCATGGGTGTTGTCCAAAAATGGGGTCCGAACTGAAAGCTCAAAGGCATAAACTTCATAGAAAATTGTAAAATTCTCTTGACCCGCACATTGAATCTCCCATGTATTCTTGTTCTTTTTGACGACAACCAATTCCTTTCCTCCCGTTACAATTGCCTTGACTTGATTGAGGTTTTTAGAAAATTCACGGACAAGATAGGAACCAGGAGTCCAGACGGGCAATTTGAATTCTTGCACCGCTGAATTATTGCCTTTCACATCAATTTTGACCGCAAAATAATGTGAATTTGGTTGTGGCATTGACAAATGATAGGTTAGCTCAATAGCCTGCGAGAAAAAAGGCAGTAGGGCTAACAGCATTGAAAGGAATAATTTATTGATCATCATAAAAAGAAGAATATTTGAAATGTAAAACGAACTGTTGTTTAACTGAAATTAAGACAATTTGATAGATGAAGCATGACCTTTGGCGCGTTCAACAATCGTATCAATGGGTTCTTGGCCAAATGCCAATGCTACCGCCATGCGACGATATGGTCTTGTGTTGGGCTTGCCAAAAATCCGAACTTCTGCTTGCGGGTCACAGAGCACTTGTTCTAGGCCTGTAAAACGAGGCGCCTCTTCACTTTCGTGTGTAGCCAATATAACTGCGCTTGCACCTTTTTGCTTGAGTTCAATGGATGGGATAGGTAATCCGAGAACAGCTCTGGCATGCAATTCAAATTCATTGAGGTTTTGTGTACCTGCAAGTGTCACCATCCCTGTGTCGTGTGGTCTTGGCGATAATTCAGAAAAGTACGCCCCTTCTTTCGTTATGAAAAATTCGACTCCCCAAATACCAGCACCTCCAAGTGCTGCTGTCACTTTTGCAGCCATGGCTTGCGCCTCTGTAAGGTGGGCAGGATCCATCGGCATTGGTTGCCAACTTTCCTGGTAGTCACCGCGTTCTTGACGGTGGCCAATAGGTGGGCAAAACAACGTAGGTCCGTTTTTTTGAGTGACTGTAAGTAAGGTGATTTCGTAATCAAATTGGATGAAGCCTTCGACAATGACTTCTTTGAGATCGCCCCGAGAACCTTCCATGGCATAAGTCCAGGCACGTTCGATATCTGCTTCAGTTTTAATGACTGACTGCCCTTTTCCTGAGCTCGACATCAGTGGTTTGACGACACAAGGCAAGCCACAAAAAGCAACACCTGCCTTCAGTTCTTCAAGTGAAGTGGCATATTGATAAGGTGCAGTTCGGACGCCTAATTCTTTGGCAGCTAAATCGCGAATTGCTTTGCGGTTCATCGTAAAATTGGCTGCTTTTGCACTGGGTACAACCTGAATTCCTTGAGCCTCGTAATGATAAAACTGTTCGGTTCTAATGGCTTCAATTTCAGGGACAATGTAATCTGGTTGATGCTTGGCTACAACCATATCGAGGGCTGCTCCGTCTAACATATTGATCACTTCATAACCATCCGCCACTTGCATGGCAGGTGCACCGGGGTAACTATCAACCGCAATAATTGTTTGACCATATCGTTGTGCTGCGATTACAAACTCTTTTCCGAGTTCACCAGCACCTAAGAGTAGTATTTTGGACTTCATAACACAAATGTAAACAAACAGCGAAGAAATTGTTATTTTTGGGCAAGAGAGATGAGCAGTATAGCAGCAGAAATTAAGCACTTTGAACCGATAGACCTCCGCGAAATGGCCGATGTGAATTTAATGAATCGCATCGATACTAAATTTGCCTTTCGACAAGATGATTTACTGCGTTTCATCCCTGCTTTAGCACAAGACTATCGGGCCTTAAAAGTGGAAGGAACGATGCTCCCTCACTATGAATCTTTGTATTTTGACGATGAAAAATTCTCCTTCTTCAGGGATCATCACAACGGCAAAGCAGACCGCTATAAGGTGCGCATTCGCAAATATGTAGAGTCCAATATTCACTTCTTAGAAATCAAACATAAAATCAAAGGTCGGACAGACAAGCGCCGTATCTTGACCAACGATTTCAATGAACTCACCGAAGAAAAGGAGCGCGACTTCCTCAAACGTCAACTTTCAGAAAACACAAATCTGAAACCTACCATGTGGAATTCATTCCAACGGATAACTTTGGTATCGAAAACAAGCAAAGAAAGACTCACGCTTGATTTCAATATCCACTTTCACATGGGCGAGGTTCGCCGCGATTTCGATCAATTAGTCATTGCAGAGCTCAAACAGGAACAGCTCGATCGCAATTCTCCATTCTATCAACTCATGAAGCGCGAACGGATCAGACCATACAGACTCTCTAAATACTGTATCGGCAGTGTTGAAATTTATGGGGAAGAAGTACTGAAATTCAATCGCTTCAAAAAAAAGCTACTATTTTTAAATAAAATCAACCATGCTCATTGACCTTTTATTATTCCTGCCACTCAAGAAAGTCCTAGACCCAAATACCATCACTTGGTTCAGCAATGATTTTTATGCCCTATTGATCCGACTAGGAATCAATTTATTTTTCTTGACCATTCTCATTCGGTTTTTGTATTACACAAAAACAAAAAGAAAGGATTATCTCTTTACCTATTTTTTGATCGGGATCATCACCTTTTTCCTTTGCTTTGGGCTCATGCAGATGGACATTGATACAGGAATGGGGCTTGGGTTGTTCGCCATTTTTGGCATTATCCGCTACCGCACTGACGCCATTGAAATCAAAGAAATGACTTATCTTTTCATGGTCATTGGAATAAGTGTAATTAACGCTTTAGCCTCTAACGAACTGAGCATTTCAGAGGTAAGCGTCATCAACGTTACCGTATTATTGGTCACTTTTATTCTTGAGAACCTTTGGCTCATGAAGCATGAAACCAGAAAAACGATTAATTATGAACGCATTGACCTCATCAAACCTGACCAACGCGATCTACTTAAAGCTGATCTTGAAAAGCGTACCGGATTGGTCATCAACCGTGTCGAAGTAGGTAAAATTGACTTTTTGAATGATACAGCACAAGTTCGTATTTTCTATTACGCCGACGAACAAGAATTTTCTGATTATCATAGCCAATAATGAAATTAAAGCCAGTACTATACCCCATTGCTGCTATTTACGGCTCGGTAATCTGGCTTCGGAATTTTTGTTTTGACGTTGGGCTTTTTAAAAGTCAGTCCATCACTGGTAAGTCAATTTGCATCGGGAATTTAGCTGTAGGCGGTACCGGAAAGTCACCGCACATCGCTTACCTCATTCAATTTCTTCAAAACCAATCCGCGATCCAAGTACTGAGTAGAGGCTACGGTCGTCAGCGTAAAGGATATAGGGAAGTCTTTTCAACTTCAACAGCACAAGACGTTGGTGATGAACCCCTTATGCTCAAACAACAATTCCCGAATAACACCACCATTGTCGTTTGTGAAAATAGACGTTACGGAATTGAGCAACTCAAAAAAAAGAATCCAAATGCGCTAATTTTACTAGACGATGCATTTCAACACCGTTGGGTAAAGCCCGGTTTAAATATCATCCTAAACACTTTTGATAGGCCTCTAGAAGAAGATGCGCTGCTTCCTGTCGGACGTTTAAGAGATCGCCCTTGTCAATTGAAACGAGCACAAGCCCTTGTCATTACCAAATGCCCTGATTTCAGTACTTTCGATCAAAATTTGATCAAGGCGCGATATGAAAAATACAAAATACCTGTATTCTTCTCTCGCTACACCTACCTCCCTTTAAAAGCACTTACTGATCACCAAAGTAGTGCGGTTGATCGGATCATTTTAGTAAGCGCAATTGCACATCCTGAAGCACTTGGGCAGGCTTTTAATTCTCAGCAAGAAATCCTTTTCAAATCATTTAAAGATCACCACAGCTATACACCGCAAGATATCAAGGAAATTCATCATTTTTTTGATACCTTTGCAGACGGTAAAACTGTGCTTGTTACTACTGCCAAAGATTGGGTGAAACTAAATGCCCTATTGAGCCCACAAGATCGCAAAAGCTACCCCTGGATGCTGCTCGATTTTAAAATTGAATGGTCAGATGAACAAGCGTTTAATCTATTTATACAGACCTATGTTGACGCAAATTAAAGAAAGTACAGCTTATATTCAGTCCAAAACGACAATTGAACCAACGATAGGTATCATTCTAGGTACAGGCCTAGGAGGTCTTGTCAAAGAAATCGAAATCATCGACGAAATTAGCTACGAGGACATTCCGCACTTTCCAGTTTCAACGGTAGAGAGCCATTCTGGGAAATTAATCTTCGGTAAAATTGGTGGAAAAAATGTTGTGGCGATGCAAGGTCGTTTCCACTATTATGAAGGCTACTCTTTACAACAAGTTACATTTCCAGTTCGCGTCATGAAAATGCTTGGCATCCAGCAGTTGTTTGTGAGCAATGCATCTGGTGGTGTAAATCCTGATTTTGAAGTAGGTGAAATCATGATCATGAATGACCACATCAATCTATTTCCAGGCAATCCGCTTATTGGTAAAAACATTGACGAACTCGGGCCAAGATTCCCAGACATGAGTGACCCATACGACCAAAGTCTCATTGATAAAGCTTGTGAAATTGCCAAAAACTTACAAATCAAAGTTTCGGTCGGATGTTATGCTGGGCTTACGGGTCCAACCCTTGAAACTCCTTCTGAATATAAGTATGTGCGTACCATCGGCGCTGATGCAGTAGGAATGTCAACCGTTCCTGAAGTGATCGTTGCACGCCACATGAGTATTCCATGTTTTGCCATCTCGATCATCACTGATCTTGGTGTACCCGGAAAAATTAAAAAAGTGAGTGTGCAAGATGTTATTGAAGTGGCAAGCCGCCAAGAGCCAAAAATGACAAGCATCATGAAAGAACTCATATCAAGCATATAAAAATGGAAGACGCAATCAAAGATCGTTACGAGGTTGTCATTGGGCTTGAGGTGCACGCACAATTGCTCACCAAAACAAAAGCTTATTCCTCTGATCTCAATGAATATGGCGCGGCGCCAAACACCAACGTAAGTGCCATCACCCTTGGTCATCCCGGAACTTTGCCCGTCATGAACCAAACAACCATTGATTTCGCCATCAAATTAGGTTTGGCCTGCGGTTGTCATATTGCTGCTCAACAGCATTTTGCCAGAAAAAACTACTTCTACCCTGACCTTCCAAAAGGCTATCAAATTACCCAAGATACCACACCAATTTGTACAGGAGGCCAAATCCTCATTCGCACTGAAGATGGGGGTAAAAAAGCGATCGGGCTTACACGTATACACATGGAAGAAGATGCTGGGAAAAGCATTCATGATGTTGACGTCTTTGATACCCTCGTTGACCTCAACAGAGCAGGTACGCCGCTTCTAGAAATCGTTTCCGAACCAGACCTCCGTTCATCTACAGAAGCCTATAACTACTTAACTGAAGTGCGTAAACTTGTCCGATACCTCGATATTTGTGACGGTAACATGGAAGAAGGTTCCTTGCGCTGTGATGCCAACGTTTCGGTTCGCATCAAAGGAAATCCAGAATTTGGAACCAAAGTAGAAGTCAAGAACATGAACTCTATTCGCAATGTGCAAAGAGCCATCGAATTTGAAATAACGCGCCAAATTGAAACACTTGAGACTGGTGGTCAACTTACCCAAGAGACCCGTGCCTTTGATGCATTAAAAGGCGTCACTATTTCAATGCGCACCAAAGAAGCAGCCAATGACTATCGCTACTTCCCTGAGCCAGATCTTCCGCCAATTACTGTAAGTCAAGCACACATTGATCGTGTTGCGCAAGATATGCCAGCACTACCTGGTGTTCTTTTTGAACGTTACACCAAAGAATTTGGCTTGTCCGAATACGACGCTTACAATATCACTGACCAAAAAGGCATTGCCTTATATTACGAAGCACTGATTGCCTTGACTAAAAACTATAAGGCAGCAGCAAATTGGCTCATGGGTGATGTCAAGTCATATCTCAACGAGCACGGCATGGATATCCAACATTTTCCGCTCGCTCCAGCGCGAATTGCCGCACTAATTGCCCTTATTGATGAAGGAAAAGTCTCGAGCTCTATCGCTTCTCAACGAATTTTTCCTGCCATGCTTTCTTCAGAGGCTTCGCCTCTAGAATTGGCCGAACAAATGAACCTGATTCAAAGCTCGGATCAAAGCGTCATTTTAGGTTATATCGATCAAGTAATTGCGCAAAATGCAACAGAAGTTGAACGATACCGCAATGGTGAAAAACAGCTCATTGGCTTTTTAATGGGGCAGCTCATGAAAGTTTCTGGCGGAAAAGCAGATCCGAAAGCTTCCAATGCCTTACTCAGACAAAAACTAGAAGCCTAATGTCAGCTGTAAAAAACAAGAAAAAAGTACTGTTCATAGTGGCTATTTTAGCACTCGGGATATTCTTGTTTTGGTATTTCCAACGCACTGAGCTTGACAAAAACGATCTAGAAATCAATGTAACGATCTCAGGTCAAATCAAGGATGCGGGTGGGCTTCAACTTTTTCTAGAGGCGCCTAGTGATAAGGGAGTGATTTCCGTAGCTCAAACTGAAATTGAGTCTGATGGACATTTCGAATTACCTGCCAACATTCCCGGATTAGGCCTTTACAATTTGCGCCTGAGTGACCTCAACGGTACCGTACTCTGGCTTCCACTTCAAGCCAAAGATGTGCTTCAGATCCATTGTTCGCGTCAAGATTTTGGCCGCAAGCCAGGGCTTAGCGGTGTCAAGTGGGCAGGAAATTACCAAGCACTACTCACTCAAACCAATCAGTTTGACGCTTTTCAAAAAAGCCTTCAAGCCAATATGTCAAACCTCGATCAAGCACTCATCGAACAACAATACGACAGCGCCAGACAACATTATGAAAACTATTGTGCGCAGCTGATTGAAAAAGACCTCAGTAGCCCTTTGAATATTCTGCTGAGCATGAACCTTTTGCCAACCACAGGTTTTGAAAATTGGAATGCAAAACACTTAGCTACCCTTGAAAAATTAGCGAGGTCTTATCAAAATGCCTTTGCGGGCCAACCTGCAAGTCAAAACATGATGGCCCAATACCAACAAATTGAAGATGCTTATTTCAATTACGCAAGCACCATCAACGGCTCTATGCCTGCTCCTGAAATCTCACTTCCGGACCCTAGTGGTAAAACCAGAACATTAAGTGCTTTAAAAGGTAAATATGTCTTGATTGATTTTTGGGCGTCTTGGTGCGGCCCGTGTAAAAGCGAGATGCCCAATGTAGTTAAGCTCTACAATAAGTATCAAAACAAAAACTTTACGGTGCTAAGTGTCTCACTTGACGAAGATCCTAACAAATGGAAAGCTGCAATTTCCGGTTGGGGGATGTCATGGCCAAACCATGTCAGTGATTTAAAAGGATGGAAGTCTAGCCTTCCTCAAACCTATCAATTTGATGGCATTCCTTACACCGTTTTGGTGAATCCGGAAGGGAACGTCATAGGAACAAACCTGAGAGGATCCAAACTTGCTGAAAAATTGGCAGAAATATTCAAGTAATATGAAAATAAAAAGCTTGTTATTTATTTTGTTGCTCACTGTTTCATGCTTTGCCCAAGGCTTGAAAGTTCAAATTGAAGGCAATATATTTTATTCCGGCACAGATTCCATTCGCTTGTCACAAAATTTTGGTTCTTATTTCCGCGACTATATCGTTAGTTCCTTTGATCCAAAAGGAAATTTTGAATTATCTGGTATTGTCCCTGGCCCAGACTACTACTTATTGCGCATTGGTAACCAAGCTTTGCATTTAGTCATTCGAGATACCACGACTATCAAAATATACGCTGACGGCAGAAAAATGAGCAGTCAATGTAATTTTGTTAATACCGAAGAATCCAGACAAATGCACGAATATGTGCTTTTGACCTCAAATTGGCAACAAAAAACAGATTCTGCTTTGGCGGCCATCAAGTCAGATGCTTCAAAAGAAGCGGCTATCAATCAATACATGACCCAACAATTCAAGCAATATCAAACTTCTATTCAAAGCTTTGTTGGCATGTATCAAGGTTCTGCTGCACTTATTTTACCTTTGAGCAGCATCAATATTGACCAAGATTTTCAGAGTTATCAAACCCTTATCTTACAAATCTACCAAGGTTTCCCTCAAAGTGCTATTGTGCAACAACTTTACCAAAAGTACCTTACTAAAAAACAGGAAATTGAAGCAGCGGACCCATTTGCAAAAGGAAAAATGGTGCCCGATTTTGCATCCACTAAAACGGATGGCAAAAAGCAGATGCAACTCTCTGATCTAAAAGGTCAGGTAGTATTGCTAGATTTCTGGGCTTCTTGGTGCGGGCCATGTAGGGCTGAAAATCCAAATGTTGTCAAGAACTATCAAAAATACAAAGATGCCGGCTTTACGGTCATGAGTGTTTCACTCGATTCTGACCGCAATAAATGGCTTGCTGCCATCGCAGCTGATCAATTAAGTTGGCCCAATCACGTCAGTGACCTCGGTGGTTGGCAAAACAAGGTTGCCCAACAATTTGGTGTAACTAGCATTCCGTTCACCATTCTCATTGATCGAGAAGGCAAAGTTATTGCGACCAATCTGCGTGGAGCTGCACTCGAACAAACCTTGCAACAAATATTTGGTTTCTAATGCCTGAAGCAGCCAAATATCTCTATTTCGCCTCTGATTTTCACTTGGGTGCACCCGATGCACAAAAAAGTGCCGATCGAGAAAAAACACTATTGACTTGGTTAAATCACATCGAAGAAAGTGCGCATAGTATTTTCTTACTCGGCGATATTTTTGATTTTTGGTTTGAATACAAAAGTGTTGTTCCAAAAGGCTATATCAGACTCCTCGGTAAATTGGCACAAATGTCCGATAACGGCATTCAAATTCATTTTTTCAAGGGCAACCACGATATGTGGATGTTTGACTATTTTCAACAAGAAATCGGTGTACAGTTACACAGTAATGCTTACCAATTTGAATACGAAGGGAAGCGTTTCTATTTGCATCATGGCGATGGTTTAGGACCCGGAGATTACAAATATAAATTTCTCAAACTTTTCTTTAGAAGTAGCTTGTGCCAATGGATGTTTGCACGTTTACACCCAAATTTTGGCATCGGATTAGCGAGCTTTTTATCGCGAAGAAGCCGGGCAAAAGGAGGTAAAAAGGATCAAGTTTACAATGGTCCAGCACAAGAATGGTTATTTCAATTTGTAAAGGCACAAGAAGCGTCAGGACTGCAGCAAGACTACTATCTTTTTGGTCATCGGCATTTACCATTAGCGCTACCAGTCGGGACAGCCAAATATTTCAATACTGGCGATTGGCTGAAGTATTTCACTTTCGCCGTATTTGATACCAAAGAGCTGCATTTAATGAAATGGGAAAATGGACAAATTGTTCCCTATGAAAGCTAATAAACTGCTGGCAACTTGGCCTTCTGTTTCCCCAACAGCACTCCCTGAGGTTGCTCAACAAATTTGGTCGTTTCTTACACCACAAGCATTCGTTGCTGTTGAAGGAGAAATGGGTGCAGGCAAAACCACAACGATCGCTGCCCTGATTCAAGCAGCACAAATTGAACATTTTGAAGGATCACCTACCTTTGCAATTGTTCAACCTTATCATAGTCCCGTCAAAGACAAAATTTATCACCTCGATTGCTACCGCATTGAAAATGAAGCCGAATTGATCAATTTAGGCCTCGAAGAATTATTTGATGAAAGCGCATTCTTTTTTGTCGAATGGTCAGAAAAAATCAAGCCATTACTTCCTTTTCAACACTTTTGGCTGTATATTCGTACGAATGCTGACCTGAGTAGAACCCTAGAACTTTATCATGACCACTGATCAAAACATTTTAAAAACACTCATTCAACAGGGTGGTTTGCTTCCTAAAGAAGATTTATTAGAAGTCAGAAAAAAGAAAGGCGATCTATTGATTGGGATTCCAAAAGAAACCTCTTTTCAGGAACGCCGGGTTGCTTTGGTACCCGAAGCAGTGTCCTTACTTATCGCGAATGGGCATCAGGTATTGGTTGAAACTGAAGCCGGGAAAGGATCCAATTTCTCTGACAACGAATACAGCGAAGCTGGCGCACAAATCATCTATGACCGCAAAGGCGTATATCAAGCTGACATCATTTTAAAAGTCGCTCCACCTTCTGAAGAAGAAATTAGCTTTATGCCGGGTAATCAAACATTTATATCTGCACTTCAGCTTTCTACACAACCCAAAGAGATCTTGCAATTGCTCAGTGCAAAAAAAATCACGGCCATTGCCTGGGACTACATCCGCGACGAAGAAGGTGTCTTCTCTATTGTGCGGACCATGAGTGAAATTGCGGGCACCACCTCCATCTTGGTTGCTGGTGAGCTTCTTTCTTCTTTCTCTCAAGGTAAAGGGCTTATGCTCGGCGGCATTGCGGGGGTTCAACCTACAGAAATTGTCGTTATTGGCGCTGGTACAGTGGGTGAATTTGCAACGCGTTCCGCTCTTGGGCTCGGCGCTTCTGTCAAAGTTTTTGACAACTCACTTTCCAGACTCAGACGCCTGCAAAACGATTTAGGTGTTCGTGTACATACATCAATTTTACAACCCAAAGTACTTGCCAAGGCCATCAGAAGAGCAGATGTTGTGATTGGTGCCTTGCGCTCAAATATTGGACGTACCCCATGTGTTGTCAGTGAAGACATGATCGCACAAATGAAACCAGGTTCTGTTGTCCTAGACATTAGCATTGACCAAGGTGGTTGTTTTGAAACATCCAGAATTACCAATCATAGCGAACCTACCTATGAAAAACATGGCGTGACACATTATTGTGTGCCAAATATTGCCTCCCGTGTTTCAAGGACTGCTTCTTTTGCCCTCTCAAATACGTTATCTCCACTCCTACTGGAAATGGGAGATCGCGGAGGTGTTGCTGATCTCATTCGCACTCATGCGGGCTTCAGAAACGGGGTTTATATGTTCAGAGGCATCCTCACCAACGAGGTTTTGGGTAAGGTTTTCGATTTGCAGTACAAGGATATCAATCTTATTTTGCCAGGTATTTAATGCAAGAACTGACGCCACTAAGTCTGCCTCCTGCACCACTCAAAATCCAACGCCAAGCCGATCAAAAGCTATTGGTGCGGTGTCTAATTAGGCGTAAATTCCTAGTTTTGACTCCTGAAGAGTGGGTCCGTCAACATCTGATTGCATATCTACATTTTCAGTCCAGATTTCCACTTGAGAAAATAAGTGTGGAAAAGCAAATCAAATATGACGGGTTTACCAAACGTTGGGATATCGTTGTGTATGACCAAGCGTTTAACCCGTTGCTGCTCATTGAATGTAAAGCGCCTCAGGTTCCGCTTTCTAATTCAGTTTTTCAGCAGGTAGCGGTTTATCAACGCAATATCCAAGCACCCTACATTGCCCTGAGCAACGGAATGACGCATTTAATTTATGCATTGAATAAGGATCGAGGCACCCTTGATCTTTGTGAAGATTTTCCGAACGCCCTTAATTTTGAAAGAAATTGAGCGCTCCAGTTTTCATCTGGCTGTAAGCCCTCGATAAATAAGCCAATTGTATTCTAAACAAATCAAATGCAGCCTCGGTTTCGGGACTAATATCTTGTTGCTTCATTTTAAGTTGTAACTTCATGAACATCGCATGGAGCAGCGCTTCGACATCTTGTCGTTGACTCATGTTAGAGCGCTTCTTAAACTCTATAAGATCTGGCTGTGCTTGTTCGCAAAGTGTTTTGTATTTTTCGTCATTGACAATCGTAAGCAAGGTATTGTTCAGATAGACAAGCTCCATCAATATCTCCTCTACTTCTTCGATGTGTCCATCCTTCTGCAACCCACGACGTTGCATTTCATCGATTAATTTGACATACCATTCTTGATGTTTTGCCAATTCATCGGAGGTTTTAGACCCTGGAATTAAGAGCTGGTTGTTGATCAGATCGAGGTCGAAATTAAAGCTTCGAACCATTGCTTCTATCTGATAAATATAGAGCAAGTATTCTGCAACGTTGCTTTCTTTGAGTGCTAAATTAGGCTGCATTATTGAAGATCCTTTTCGATTTCTTTTTGGTTTTCATTGAGAAAACTAATGAAGGCCTTAGTGACATCCATATTTTTATTGATGTAATTGATTTGCCCCCCTTCCCCTTGAATCAGTAGAAGGTCAATTTGATGCATTTCACAGTATTTTTTTCCCCAAGTTTCCACTTTTTTATTGATGTCTTGCAGAGATTTAAGGGTCGCTTTTTCAATTTTTTGACCTTCTTGCTGCTGATAACGCATGAGATCGGACTGCATTTGTTGCGCTTTTTGTTGGACCATGGCCAATTCGTTTTGAGATAAAAGCCCTGCGCGCGCCTCTTGCTCTTTTTTAATGACAAAATCTTCGTATGCCTTATTTCTTTTCGTCAATTCTGCTTCGAATGCACGCTGTTTCTTTTCTGCTTGCGCTTCCTCTCTTTTAAAATATTCAAAGTACTTTTTGATGCTATCATTAGAGTAGTAGGCGATTTTTAGCCCGTCTAGATCCTTGGCTTCAACTTTCGGAATAGATTTGGTGCTCGGTTTTTTTGTTTCAGTACAAGCACCGAGTAAAATAAAGGTTAATCCTAAAAAAAATAAGTTCTTTTTCA
>CAYPVA010000020.1:0-18862 GCA_964414045.1 uncultured Lishizhenia sp.
TTGGCGTAACAGTGGAAGGCCCATTCAAGTCTGAGCACTATCGTTATTAAAATAAAACTGACTCCTATCAATAAAAAAGCCCTCATTACTGAGGGCTTTTTTTTTACTGAGGGCTTTTTTATTTTATATATTCTTAGCGTTAAGATCTCATTTATGAACGTATCGTTTATTTTTCAAAATCTATAGGTCAGCCCTCCTTGAACAATTGGGCCGCCTAGGCCTAATTCTCCACTGAGTGCCAAATTGTAATTGATGAAGTACTGAAAACCGTAGCAAATCCTGAAAGAAACCGGAATCACAAAGTCAAGTACATTAGGAGCTGAACTGACTAAACTATCGTTTACATAAACACTTCTCCAACGCATGTTGCCCCCCACAGCTAAACCGATATATTGGTCAAGATTAGGATCGAGTGCACCTAGATGGAAATTGCAACGAAATTGTGGACGAAATCGTTTTTTGTTGATGTAATAATTGTTGGTCACGTAATTCCATTGATTATTGAAAAAAGAGGTGTCTACTTTTGAATAAGCAGCGCTGGCTTGGGTGTAAATGAAATCCATGCCGATACTAAAATCATCGCCCACCATATACATGAGGCGCAAACCAGAGGGCGCCAAACCATTATAATTAACATTGATGCCGCTCGGAATACCTTCATTGATTTCCATGCCCAATTTTAACAAATTTGGATATCCTAAGTAAGGTGTCACCAAAAAGTTCCCCCTAAATAAAGATTGAGCCTGAACTCCAGCGGAGAACAGGCTCAAAAAGGCAATGAATAAAATTGATTTCATGTTATGCTTCCATCATTTTGATCAAGTTCAAGGCTGAACCAGCTCTGAACCATTCAATTTGTGAGGCATTGTAAGTGTGTTGCACCTGAATTTGTTCCGTAGTACCGTTGCTATGTGTAATGGCAATTGTAAGCGGTTTTTCTGGAGCAAAATCCTTTAGGTCGATGAAATCGAAGGTGTCGTCTTCTTGAATCTTGTCGTAATCTGCTTCGTTTATAAACGTCAAAGCCAACATCCCTTGTTTCTTGAGGTTGGTTTCGTGGATACGGGCAAAAGATTTAACCAAAACGGCACGAACACCCAAATGACGTGGCTCCATTGCTGCGTGCTCACGAGAAGAACCTTCGCCATAATTGTGATCTCCGACAACAATTGACGGAACACCGGCTGCTTTGTAGGCACGCTGAACAGCTGGTACCTCACCATACTCACCTGTCAATTGATTTTTGACTTTGTTGGCTTCACCATTAAATGCGTTTTCTGCACCGATGAGCATGTTATTTGAAATGTTGTCAAGGTGACCACGGTAACGCAACCAAGGCCCAGCCATTGAAATGTGGTCAGTGGTACACTTTCCTTTCGCTTTGATAAGTAGGCGTGCTGCGTTGATATTTTGACCATCCCAAGCAGGGAAATTTTCAAGAAGTTGCAGACGCTGAGAGTCTGGTGCTACTGCGATTTCTACACTACTTCCATCTGCCGCAGGGGCTTGGTATCCGTTGTCTTCGACAGCAAAACCTTTGGTAGGCAGTTCGTCACCAAATGGCGCTTGTAATTTCACTTGCTCTCCTTTATCATTGGTTAGGGTATCTGTGAGTGGATTGAAACCGAGGTCTCCGGCGATGGCAAGCGCAGCAACCATCTCAGGACTCGTTACAAAAGCATGCGTATTTGGATTGCCATCTGCTCTTTTCGAGAAGTTGCGGTTGAAAGAGTGAACGATAGTGTTTTTCTCTTGTTTTTCAGCACCTTCGCGAGCCCATTGTCCGATACATGGACCACAAGCATTTGTAAATACTTTAGTGCCCATTTTTTCAAATTCAGCAAGAATTCCATCGCGTTCTGCGGTGTAACGCACTTGCTCAGAGCCCGGATTGATCCCGAATTCTGCTTTTGGCGTGATACCAGCAGCAACAGCTTGTTTGACAATAGAAGCCGCACGAGCAAGGTCTTCATAAGATGAATTGGTACATGAACCAATAAGACCCCACTCTACTTTGAGTGGCCAACCATTGGCAGTTGCTTCTGCTCTCATTTTAGAAACAGGTGTGCCGCGGTCTGGTGTAAAAGGACCGTTGACGTGAGGCTCAAGTTCGCTGAGGTTGATTTCTATAAGTTGGTCAAAATATTTTTCTGGCTCGGCATAAACTTCTTGGTCTCCTGTAAGGTGTTCGGCAATTGCGTCTGCTGCTTTCACGACCTCTTCACGACCAGTCGCGATGAGGTAGCGGCGCATAGATTCGTCGTAACCAAAAGTAGAGGTAGTTGCACCAATTTCGGCACCCATGTTACATATGGTTCCTTTACCAGTACAAGAAAGCGAAAGTGCTCCTTCTCCAAAATATTCTACAATAGCACCGGTTCCTCCTTTTACAGTGAGGATGTCGGCAACTTTCAAAATGACATCTTTAGCGGAAGTCCAGCCGTTGAGTTTGCCGGTCAATTTAACACCGATAAGCTTAGGAAACTTCAATTCCCAAGCCATTCCGGCCATGACATCTACAGCGTCAGCACCACCAACACCAATGGCCACCATTCCGAGGCCACCTGCATTTACGGTGTGTGAGTCGGTACCAATCATCATTCCACCAGGGAAAGCATAATTTTCAAGGACAACTTGGTGAATGATACCAGCTCCTGGTTTCCAGAAGCCAATGCCGTATTTGTTGGAAATAGAGGACAAGAAGTTGAATACTTCATTGTTTTGATTGAGTGATTCTTGTAAATCTTTGTTTGCCCCCACTTTGGCTTGAATAAGGTGGTCCGCATGAACAGTAGAAGGAACAGCTACGCGTTTTTTACCCGCTTGCATAAATTGCAATAAAGCCATTTGGGCTGTAGCATCTTGCATCGCGACACGATCTGGCGCAAAATCCACATATGATTTGCCACGCTCATAGGCTGCACTCGCTTCGCCTTCCCACAAGTGGGCATAAAGGATTTTCTCAGAGAGTGTAAGTGGTTTGCCTACTACTTTTCTAGCAGCAGCAATACGTGCAGGGTAGCGTTCATAAACGCGTTGAATCATGTCGAGGTCAAATACTTTCATAACGATGAATTGTAAGGATAATTTTGCGCCTCAAATTTAAGGATTTAAAACCACTTTATCTTGCTCCGTTTGCTAAAAAATATAGTTTGTAGTTCAATTTTTTAAAGAAAAAATGGTCTTTCTAGTCAAACCATTATCAAGAAACTAAAAAACTTAATTTTGTGACATGCAACCAAAGCAGATACACGAATTAAAAATCCTTGATTTATCGACGGTTCTTGCAGGGCCGTCTGTCGGTACATTCTTTGCAGAATTAGGTGCGCACGTCCTTAAAATTGAACATCCGATTCACGGTGACGTCACCAATACTTGGCGCTTAGCCAATGAACAAAACGACAAACAGCAGAGTGCTTATTATTCGAGTGTCAATTACCAAAAAGAAAAACGCAAACTCAATTTTCAAGACCCGAAAGATTATTCGATTTTTCTAAAGGAGTTAGCCGATACAGATATCGTGCTGCTGAATTTTAAAAAAGGAGACGATTCCAAACTAAAACTCGATGAGCAAACGTTATGGAAACATAAGCCTGGGCTCATCATTGGAAAAATCACAGGCTTTGGTTCGGACTCAGACCGCATTGCCTACGATTTAATTTTACAAGCTGAAACGGGCTTTATGTCGATGAATGGCAGCCCGAAAAGTGGTCCTATTAAAATGCCCGTTGCGCTCATTGATGTATTAGCTGCTCATCAACTCAAGGAAGGATTGCTATTGGCGCTACTGCGAAAACAACAACACGGACAACTCGTGAGCGTTTCGTTATACGACGCCGCCGTTTGTAGCTTAGCCAATCAGGCGTCAAATTTTCTAATGGCAAAACACGTCCCACAGCGCATTGGAAGTCTGCATCCAAATATTGCACCGTATGGTGAAATATTTTATACCAAAGATGCCAAGCAAGTAACGTTTGCAGTCGGTTCCAACACGCATTTTGAAAAATTATGCCAAGTGCTCAACTTGTCAGATTTATGCCAAGACCCTCGCTTTTTGGACAATATCGATCGCGTACACAATCGGACTATACTCGCGCAACTGATTCAAGAAAAAGTAGCCGTATTTGAAGCGAGCCCCCTCATAGAATCGTACATTCAAATTGGCGTGCCAGCTGCGTTGATTAAAGATTTGGCCGACGTCTTTGAAGCACCAGAGGCAAAAAAGCTTGTAAGAACTGAATCCGTTGATGGTATTGATACGAAAAGAGTTTCACAAATCGCATTTCAGATCCATGATTCGAACACCTGAAACACCAGCAGAATGGGACGCATATTACCAATTGCGTTATGAAATACTCAGGGCACCCTGGGGGCAAGTACCCGGCTCTGAGAAAACGACAGATGAAACTACGCAGCAACACTTTGCCTATTTCGATGAGCAGCAACTAATTATCGGCGTCATTCGCTTAGATAGCTGCGACGCTCAAACCGGACAAATAAGATTCATGGCAGTAGCAGAAAATGCCCAGCGTTCCGGTATAGGCCGATTACTTATGCAATTTACCGAAGAAAAAGCCCGAGAAATGAAACTCGCAAAACTGATCTTGCATGCGCGTGAACAAGCACTTGCGTTTTATACGAAGCTGGGCTATCAATATGTAGCGCAATCTCATTTACTTTTCGGCGAAATACAACACCATTTAATGTCCAAAGAAATAGAAGCATGACCCAAAACGAGTATGTCTTAAAGGAGTTTTACAAAATCATTACACCAAATAAGGTGGAGCTCTTTGAGAAAATTGCAGCCCAACGCACCAAACACATTGTCGTTGCTCTAGAAAATATCCAGCAAGACCATAATGCCTCCGCTGTAATGCGCAGCATGGATTGCCTAGGTTATCAAGAACTACACCTGATTGAAAAAAATAACCGCTATGAATTTCAACGCGATATCGCTCTTGGAGCTGCGCGTTGGCTAGATGTAATTCAGCACCAACAAGAACCAGAACCTGTATTAGATAGCATTCAATATTTACGCCAGAAAGGTTATACCATTGTAGCCACTACCCCACATAAAGAAGCCTACACCCCA
This sequence comes from uncultured Lishizhenia sp., assembly GCA_964414045.1. Classification (GTDB taxonomy): domain Bacteria; phylum Bacteroidota; class Bacteroidia; order Flavobacteriales_D; family Crocinitomicaceae; genus UBA952. Next base: position 5,093 of record CAYPVA010000020.1, read on the forward strand.
CAAAATTTACCACTTGACAATCCAATTGCATTATTTTTCGGTGCAGAAAAACACGGGATTTCAGATGAACTTACGAAAGAAGCTGATTATTTTGTAAAAATACCCATGCACGGATTTACCGAAAGTTATAATGTATCTGTTTCCGCAGCGATCATCATGAGTGCATTACGCACCCGAATGATTCAAGAAAATTTACCCTTCATATTGAGTCAAGAAGCACAAACTGAGCTCAAGATAAGTTGGTGTGAAAAAATATTAAATGGAGGACCTGCACTTGCCGAAAAATATCGTTTGGAATTTCAAAAAGATTTCTAACTTTGGTTGTATACTGAACATAAACAACAACTTATGGGAAAAGGAGACAAAAAAACAACTAAAGGAAAAAGAGCAATGGGCTCTTATGGCATTACCAGAAAACGCAAAGAGGTAAGCGCAATGCCTGCCCCGAAAGTAAAAAAAGAAAAAGCTACAAAAGAGGCTAAACCAAAGGCAGCTGCAAAGAAACCCGCTGCTAAAAAGCCAAGTACAAAAACTACAAAATGATTTTTAAGAGCTGCATCCGCAGCTCTTTTTTTTTGCACCTTTGCATTGTAAAACACACCGTATAATCAATTGACATGAAACACAATTTTGGCGCAGGTCCCTGCATTTTACCACAAGAAGTATTTGAACAAGCCGCTGCTGCAGTACTTGATTTCAACGGGCTTTCCATCCTAGAAGTCTCGCACCGACATAAAGACTTCGTTGCCGTCATGGATGAAGCGCTTGACCTAGTTAAAAAAGCCCTACATGTTCCAGCTGGTTATTCAGTGGCCTACTTACAAGGCGGAGCCACACTAGGTTTTACAATTGCCGCACTGAATATGCAACGCAACCATAAAAAAGCAGGTTATATCAATACCGGAACTTGGGCAAGCGGCGCCATTAAAGAAGCAAAAAAAGTGGGTCTCGAAGTTGATGTTTTTGCATCCTCAGAAGACCGTCAGTTTAGCTATATTCCAAAGAATTACAACATTCCTACAGACTTAGATTACGTACATTTCACTAGTAACAACACGATCTACGGCACCCAATTCAAACAAATTCCGCAGACCACTCACCCACTCGTTTGCGATATGTCTTCAGATATTTTTTCTAAAGAAATCAATGTTGCTGATTACGACCTTATTTATGCTGGTGCACAAAAAAATCTAGGACCAGCTGGTGCCACGCTTTACATTGTAAAAGATGAGGTCTTGGGTAAAAGCAGTGCTAACTTCTTGCCAACATATCTCGACCTCAAGCAGCATGTAGAAAAAGAATCGATGCTCAATACACCACCCGTATTCAGTGTTTATGTTGCGATGCTTAATTTGCGACACTTGCTTGCCAATGGAGGTGTTGCGGCACAAGCACAAAAAAATGAAGCAAAAGCCAAACTATTGTACGATGCAATTGATCAACTCGATGCATTTAAAGGCAATGTTGCCACAGAAGACCGCTCACTCATGAACGTAACCTTTGCACTTACTGACGAAAGTCGTGGCGCTGACTTCGACGCCATGTGGAAAGATGCTGGCATTGTTGGCTTACCCGGACACCGCTCCGTTGGAGGTTACCGCGCTTCTTTGTACAATGCCTTGCCACTCGAAAGTGTTCAGGTACTTGTGGATGTGATGAATGAATTTAACCGCAAAGGATAAGCCATGAAGATACTTGCAAACGACGGCATTTCTGCACTCGGCAAAACGCTTTTGGAAGCTGCCGGACACATCGTGGTTACTGACAAAGTAGAACAAACAGATTTAGCAACTGCCATCAACGAACAAGGATTTGACGCCGTATTAGTGCGCAGTGCCACAACAGTACGTCAAGAAGTGATCGACGCTTGTCCACACCTCAAACTTATTGGCCGCGGTGGTGTAGGCATGGATAACATCGATGTGGCTTATGCCAGAGAAAAAGGACTTACCGTTATTAATACACCTGCCTCTTCCTCGCAATCTGTAGCTGAATTAGTGATGGGTCAGCTTTTTTCAATTTCCCGTTTCTTGAATAATTCATTCAAGGATATGGAAACTCAAGATTTCTCGAGTCTTAAGAAGGCCTATGCGAAAGGTGTTGAACTGCGCGGAAAAACACTCGGGATCATCGGTTTTGGACGCATTGGACAGTGCCTGGCTTCTTATGCGCTTGGTGCTGGCATGAAAGTTATTGCTATTGAACGCAGGGCTCGAATTCAGCCGATCACCTTGAAAATTGGCGGACAAACGATAGAAATACCCGTAAAGGTTGTGGATTCACTACCTGAAGCGCTTCCACAACTTGACTACATCTCTATTCATGTACCAAAGCAACCAAATGGCGGTGCTGTCATTGGTGAGCAAGAATTCAAACTCATGAAAAATGGCGTTCGGGTTGTCAATACTGCGCGTGGAGGGGTAATTGACGAACAAGCACTTTTAAAAGCACTTGAAGAAGGCAAAGTTGCTGCTGCAGGGCTAGATGTTTATGAAAATGAACCTCAGCCACTCGCTGCACTCTTGAGCCACCCGAAAATTGCCTGTACCCCGCACATTGGCGCTGCCACACTAGAGGCACAGGACAGAATCGGTGAAGAATTAGCAGAGCTAATTATCGCTTTTGCAAATGCAAAATAGTTTTAGTCGTTGATGATCTCGATCTGATCGATGCTGTCTCCTTGAGAAATGGCATCAATGACCTCAAGACCTTCTGTTACTTTACCAAAAACCGTATGATTGCGGTCTAGGTGTGCTGTATTATTTCTTGAATGACAAACAAAAAACTGGGATCCACCTGTGTTTCTTCCGGCATGCGCCATTGATAAAACACCGCGATCATGGTACTGGTTTTCGCCACTCAGTTCGCAATCAATTTGATACCCGGGCCCACCTGTTCCTGGCATCCCTTTAGCACCTTCTCTTGTATTCGGGCAGCCACCTTGAATGACAAAATCTGGAATAACACGGTGCCACTTCAGCCCGTTATAGTAACCATCTTTGGCAAGTTTGACAAAATTGGCTACAGTATTTGGTGCATCGTTTTCAAAAAAACTGACATGCATGTCTCCTTTGTTGGTTTTGATAATTGCTTTCATATTTTAATTTTTTGCAAAGTTAAGGTGATTTTTGCGCTTTTCTTGTTGAAAACTCAGTTGATAAAGCACTTTTTAACTCGGTTGCAAGCGCTGAAGTGAATGTTAAATTTGTAATGAAGCAAACCAATTTCAACATGTTCAGTTCATTTACCAAGAAAAAATTGACCGACAACCAAGTTGCCAACGTATTCATCAATGGCATCTTTGATAGCGTTGACAAAGGTTTTGCTGAAGTTGCCGCCATGATCAACGAAGACAGCGCTTTTATTCGCTCTCCGCAAATTGCACCCTCAGACAGCGGCCACTTCGGCCTGATCATTATTGTGGGCAACCTTTCTTTCTTAGAAAGTACTTTTGAACCAGACCAAGCAGCAAGGGTTGAGCAACTCATATTTGAAAAATTAGCGCGGGTTTATGAAATGGAACTCTATGCATTTCAACAAATGATCCGAGATTACCAAAGCTTCATCATGCGCGTCAATCATCCATCCAAAAACTGGATTTACGGCATGTCAAAGGCCATCTTTCACAAATACGAGCTCTACGAATACCAAGACGAGTATTTCAAAAAGATGCAGGCACCCAATCCGTTGTTTCTCAAACGCATGGATGAGGTTGTATCCAATTTTGTTTGGGACTGGGATGCCTTTTTCAAAAAATTTCGCCTCTAAGTTTTTTTCATTGCTAGTTTAGTCTATCAATTGCTCTTCAATGGCGTGAATGGGTTTTCTGAACACAATCTTGCCGTCAAACATATCCATCACAACGTTTTGAGTTTTATCTACGGTTTGGGCAAGCAGCGCTTTTGACAACTCATTGAGCACCTGTTTTTGAATGACTCTTTTGACGGGTCTTGCGCCAAAAAACGGATCATAGCCAAGTTCCAAAATATGATCGAAAGCTTCCGGAGTAACAATTAAATGAACTCCTAAATCTTTGAGCTTTTCCTTGAGTGCTTTTAACTGAATCTGAACAATCTCAGCGACATTGCTTCTGGTAAGTGGCAAGAACAATATTTGTTCGTCAATACGATTTAAAAACTCTGGCCTTATATTTTGTTTGAGCATCTCGAGCACTTCTACTTTGGTGGATTCAGCAACCTCAGGAAAGTCGCTTTCTTTCACTTTTTCAAAACGTTCGTGAATCAATTGAGATCCTAAATTAGAGGTCATGATGATCAAGGTATTTTTAAAATTGACCAATCTACCTTTATTGTCGGTCAAACGACCATCATCGAGCACCTGCAACAAAATATTGAAGACATCAGGATGTGCTTTTTCAATTTCGTCGAGTAAGACAATTGAATAAGGTTTGCGTCGGACGGCTTCAGTGAGTTGCCCACCCTCTTCATAACCAACGTATCCTGGAGGCGCTCCTACGAGTCTACTCACTGTGTGCTTCTCTTGGTACTCACTCATGTCGATACGCGTAAGTGCGTTTTCGTCATTAAATAAATAGGCCGCCAGTGCTTTGGCTAGTTCGGTTTTACCCACACCAGTTGTACCCAAGAAAATAAAAGATCCGATTGGACGCTTGGCATCTTGCAAGCCAGCCCTGCTTCTTCGGATGGCATCTGAGAGCGCCACAATTGCTTCTTCTTGTCCTACCACGCGCTTGTGTAATTCGTCTTCTAATCGCAATAATTTATTGAGCTCGCTCTCCAACATTTTACTCACCGGAATACCAGTCCATTTAGCTACGACTTCGGCAATTTCTTCAACAGCAACCTCTTCTTTGATCATTTTTCGTTCACCTTCGAGCTGTACTTGCGCCAATTTCATGCCCTCTAAACGCTGCTCTTCTTCTTTGATTTTACCATAACGCAGTTCTGCCACCTTGCCATAATCTCCATTGCGTTCAGCAGCATCAGCTTCAAACTTCAGGGCCTCAATGAGTTCTTTGGTTTTTTGAATGCCATCAATGATGTCTTTCTCAGATTGCCATCTACTTTGCAAGGCCATTCTTTGCTCATTGAGTTCGGCTAGTTCTTGACCTACTGCTGTGGAGCGTTTTTCGTCATTTTCTCTAAGAATAGCTGCTTTTTCAATTTCTAATTGCATGATCTTGCGCTCCACTTCGTCCAACTCTTCGGGTTTAGAATTGATTTCCATGCGCAGTTTAGAAGCAGCTTCGTCAATTAAATCTATAGCTTTGTCAGGCAAGTGTCTATCGGTAATATAACGTTGTGAAAGCTCAACTGCAGCGATAATAGCTGCGTCTTTAATCAGCACTTTGTGGTGGTTCTCATACTTTTCCTTGATACCGCGCAAAATAGAAATGGCATCTTCCGTGGAGGGTTCATCTACCAATACAGTTTGGAAACGTCGCACGAGCGCTTTGTCCTTTTCAAAGTATTTTTGATACTCATTGAGCGTCGTGGCACCTACCGCTCTTAATTCTCCCCTAGCCAAAGCTGGTTTTAAAATATTGGCGGCGTCCATTGCACCTTCTCCGCCGCCAGCACCAACCAAGGTATGGATTTCATCGATAAACAAAATAATTTCTCCTTCTGCCGCAATGACTTCCTTCACTACCGATTTGAGGCGCTCTTCAAATTCTCCCTTGTATTTTGCACCAGCCACAAGCGCGCCCATGTCTAGTGAGTAAACCGTTTTATTCTTTAAATTTTCCGGGACGTCTCCATTGATAATCCGATGCGCCAATCCTTCGGCAATAGCCGTTTTACCCACACCTGGTTCGCCAATTAAAATCGGATTGTTTTTGGTACGACGCGTCAGGATTTGCAAAACCCTTCTGATTTCGTCGTCGCGGCCGATGACAGGATCTAACTTTCCGGCCTGTGCCAGTGCATTTAAATTTTTAGCAAACTTTTCCAAGGACTGATAATTGGCATCTTGCTGAGGAGCCTTGATGTTTTCACCATTTCTAAGTTCCATAATTTGTTGTTTTAAGGTCGGAATTTTTAATTGTTGATCTTGAAGTAGTTTGGCTACTTGGTCCTTGCCGCCCATCAAGGCAAGAAATAAAATTTCAATAGACACATATTGGTCCTTGAATTCTTGACTCAACGTCATGGCCCGACTGATTACATTTTGAAAATCGGTACTCGCGTACAGCTGTTGGGCGCCTGAAACTTTGGGGTACGATGCCACTATTTGAGTAACGGTTTTGAGAAGCAAAGCCGCATTCAAATTATTTTTTTTTAATAAAAAGGGAACTACATCCTGATCCTGTTCCAATAAGGCGAGTAAAAGATGCCCTGGTTCGAGCGCTTGTTGGCTGCGCTCTTGAGCACTTTGTTGGGCATGAAAAAGCATTTCTTGAGCCCTATGTGTGAATTTTTCTGTTTCCATCATTCAAACGATTTTGGTATGGGTGCTCAAAGCTCAAACCAAAGCAAAAAATCAAGACATTTTTTCCGAAATAGGCCTTTAGAAGTGTCAAAATAGCAGTTAATACCCCAAAAAAGTAAAAAGTGAACTGACAATGTAACCATTTCTAAGTAGGAGTCGTTAAGAGCTCACATGAAGTATTCATTTTTAATAGTGTTTTTTGGTGCACTCCCACTTGGCAATCAGGCAAAGGCGGCACATCCAAAGCAACCTATTCAAAAAATTCAGGTAAAAGAAGGTCAAACTGCCTACGTAATTGCCAAAGAATACGGACTCACGCTTAGTCAACTGCATCGTTATAATAATTTTGACCCTAAAGCAGACTACCTCGTTACCGGAAGCTGGGTATATCTGCAAAAACACAGTGCTCTTCGTGGCACTTCTCCGGACAAACAACCCAATCAAGGAGAATAAAATATTCCTGCATTCGCCGCATGGGGCTTGCAGGGATTGTTTGTTGTTTGTTTGAAAGTCCCGCCTCGTGCGGGACTTTTATTTTCATGCCAATTGAATCTCTTTTTGTATTTTCGTATCCATGCTAAAATTTGCCCTTGCATTTATTTTAACATTGAGTGCCCATCAAAAATTCATGGCGCATGAATTCTATTTTGCCTTTGCAGAAATCAGCTATAATGAAATAGCAAATCGGCTAGAAGGAACGCTCATTTTTACGACGCATGACCTCGAACGCGCAATAGAACCTAAAGGTTCCCTAATTGGTAAGTTTGAAAGTTTACAAGAGTCCTCTGCTGAGCTCAAACTTATTGAACAGTATGTCAATCAGCACTTTCAGATTACTTACGGCTGCGCGCTTGATTCAAACGCTGTGGATGCCTTTTGCCAAACGAAATTTACCCTAGAAGGTATTGTAACACAACTCAATGGTACAATCGAATGCTATATTTCTGCACCGGTGAGCACTATTTACTCGCCACTGCGCATCCAATTCGATGCACTAATGGAGCGCAATCCGAATCAACAAAATAAATGCACGATTACCAGCAGAAATCAAAAAGAAACGCTGAATTTCCTCTATAACGACACCCAAAAATACTATACCATCAAGCCATGAATAAGATAATCGTTTTAATGCTAACACTATCAAGCTCTGCGCTTCTTGCTCAGTCAAAATTTGCTCAGCTCGATCAAGTATTACCTACAGCAAATTCTTATCGGACTGCTTCTGGTGCACCGGGGCATGCCTATTACCAACAAAAGGCCGATTACAAAATGAACTTGGTGCTCGATGACAACAAACAGCGCCTCGATGGTTTTGAAACCATTACCTACACGAATAATTCACCGGACCGCCTAGACTATCTCTGGTTGCAACTCGATCAAAATATCTACGATGAAAATTCGGATACAAAATTGATTGAGGTTGAAAAAATGGAAAACTTCAAAAGTGTCGGGGACCTTCGCAAACGCGATTTCAAATACGACGGAGGTTTCAAAATTGAACAAATTACAAGTACCAGCGGCCAAAAGATGAATTATTTCATCAACAAAACCATGCTGCGCATCGACCTTGCAAAACCCTTGCTTCCCGGCCAAAGTATTTCTTTTCAAATCAAATGGTGGTACAACATCAATGACCGCATGCAAGTTGGGGGTCGTTCTGGGTACGAATATTTTGAAACTGACCAAAACTATTTATATACCATTGCTCAATTTTTCCCAAGAATGTGTGTCTACAATGATGTAACGGGCTGGCAAAACAAGCAGTTTTTAGGTCGCGGAGAATTTACCTTGCCTTTCGGAGACTACGAAGTAGCTTTGACCGTTCCTGCGGACCACATTGTGGCTGCTACAGGTGAATGTCAAAATTATCCAAGCATCTTAAACGCCGAGCAGCGCAAGCGTTATGAATTGGCCAAAAAATCCAATAGCCCGGTTGTTATCGTGACACAAGCTGAAGCTGAGGCTGCTGAAAAAAACAAGAGTACCCAGACTAAAACTTGGATTTACAAAGCAACCAATGTCCGCGACTTCGCTTTTGCAACATCCAGAAAATTCATCTGGGATGCGCAAAAACAAACAGTAGGTAATAAAGATGTTTTGTGCATGAGTTATTATCCCAAAGAAGGCAATCCTTTGTGGGAGCGCTATTCAACCAAATTAGTGGCCCACACCATCAAAACCTATTCAAAGTACACAATTAATTATCCATATCCGGTTGCCATCTCAGTACACTCTAAATGGATTGGTATGGAATACCCTATGATTTGCTTCAACGGCGGCCGACCAGAAGCAGATGGTACTTATTCGGAGGGTGAAAAATATGGCATGTGGGGCGTAATTATCCATGAAGTAGGTCACAACTTTTTCCCGATGATCATCAATTCAGATGAACGTCAATGGACTTGGATGGATGAAGGACTGAATACGTTTGTACAATACCTCACCGAACAAGAATGGGAAAGAGGTTATCCGAGCCGACGCGGCCCTGCTTATTTGATTGCAGACTACATGCGTGGTGATAAATCCGGAATTTCGCCGATCATGACCAATTCAGAATCGATCAAACAATTCGGAAACAATGCTTACGGAAAACCAGCTACAGCATTGAATATCCTGCGCGAAACCATCATGGGCCGTGAACTTTTTGACTACGCCTTCAAAACCTACTGCGAACGTTGGGCATTCAAGCACCCTACCCCTGCCGATTTCTTCAGAACAATGGAAGATGCCTCTGCGGTTGACCTAGATTGGTTTTGGCGCGCTTGGTTCTACTCCACAGACAACGTGGATATCGCACTTACCGATGTCAAGTGGTTTCAGCTCAATACACAAAACCCTGTTTTAGAGAAAGCATTTTTACAAAACCAACAAGAGCAAAAAGATGCATTCATTGGCGATACACGCAACAAGACAGCGATTGAACAAACTGTCAATGAAAAGGATGCTAACATTGATGATTTCTATGCTAAAAGGGACCTCTATAAAGTAGATGCGCTTGATGACAAAGCATATCAGAACTTCATTTCCAAAACCAGCCCTGAGGATTTAGCTTACTTAAATGCAGGCAAGCAACTTTATGAACTGAGCTTCGAAAATATTGGAGGTATTGTCATGCCGTTGATCATAGAGGCTACTTTTGCCGATGGCTCAAAGAAAGTTGAAAGAATCCCTGCAGAAATATGGCGCATCGAAGAACAAAAAGTAAGTAAAGTATTCATTTACGAGCAGCCAGTCGTTTCATTCAGACTCGATCCATTTTTGGAAACCGCAGATACTGACCTCGACAACAATACTTGGCCACGTCAAATGCAACCGACGCGCTACCAACTTTATAAGCAAGAGCAAACCAGAGAAAATCCGATGCAGCGCCAACAGCGTTTAGAGCAAATGCAGCGCGGTAATTAAGCGCGGTCAGATTTTTTGAAAAGCTACTAATTCTTGATGTATCGCCGATTTGAGGAGGTAGTAATAACTTCCCTGAGGCAGCAAAGAAACTTCAAAGCTTTGGTTAAATTCCCCGGCCTGAACGAAGCTGTCCAGGACTTTAGCTAAAACTTTACCTTGCTGATTGACTAGAAATATTTCATAGTGTGCACCGTTGCTATTGAACTTTAGTTGGTGCTTACTCAAGCTCGGATTCGGGAATACCAAAGCACCTTTAGCGCTTAAAGTTTCCTGTTGTACAATTGAATTGGTACATCCTTGTAAAAGATCGAGGTAGCTGATGTTTTGTTCGAACAATCCTTGGATTTGGTTGGGATCAACCTCAAACCAATCCTTTAATAAACTTGCATAAACATCTCTGAAGTCAATGGCCATCGGGATACCTGCCTGCGAGTTGACTTGATTTGGAATTTGCGGGTTTGCGCCAACGATACCAGCACTGATACAAGCGCCAAATAAAATCAAAGGTGCGGCATCACCATGATCTGTACCCAAACTCCCATTGCTAGCAATTTGACGCCCAAATTCTGAAAAAGTGAGGCCTGCAACGCGTTGTTCCAGACCTAATAATTGAAGGTCGTGTTGAAAAGCCCGAACGGCATCTGAAATACGTTGTAGTAAATTGGCGTGTACCCCCTCTTTAAAATCTAGTGCATCTACTTGTGCGTCATGGGTATCAAAACCATTGACATTTAAAATGTATACTTTGGTTTTGAGCCCGCCAGAAATCATTTGAGCAATATATTTCAATTGAACAGCAAGCGGATTTTGCGGGTCATAGAGGTTTGACAACGAATTTCCCGCCACTGCGGCACTATTGATTTGCTGACCATATTCATTGGTCTGGTTGATCAGCGTCGAAATGTATTCAATTTGTGAACCATAGTAGGTACCGTCATTGACAACCGGCGTAAGCGGTAAAACAGAACTGCTAAACGGATCAGCGAGTGCGTGACTAAAATTCCCTACTAAACCTTGACAAGTGGAGGAAACTTCCGAACCCATAGAAATAGCAAATGGGTCTGGATAATCGACATTGGGATAGGCATCAGGGAAATTTGGATAGGTCGACTCAAAATAACGCCCAAGCCAACCACTCGTCTGATTGATGTCTAAAGAACCTGTTGTCCAGATGTCCATGGACCTAAAATGCGAACGATTAGGTTCTGGATAACCCACGTTTTGAATGATTGAAAGCTTTCCCTCATTGAATAAAGTCTGCATACCGGTCATTTTAGGGTGTAACCCAACGTTGGTTGTCAAGGGTAATATAGAATTTTCGGGCACCAACATATTGGCTCTTTGCACAACTAATTCAGCATATTGATCTCGTGGGAACACCATATTCAGGCCGTCATTGCCACCGTTCATACGGATCAGGACCAGGACTTTATCTTCGGCGCTTTTAGGTACAGAAAAAAGTTCTTTAGCAATGGCCTGCATCGAAAAACCATTTTGCACAAAGGGCAAAGAAATACTGGCGAGTGCGCCATTTTTTAAAAACGATCTTCTTTTCATTAGCAAACATGGAATTGAGGCATTCTAAACAAAGTGTTGAGCACTGCTTTCACACGCAAAATGACCGGATTGTAAAACGTAGGATTGGTAGGGTCGGCCAAATACTCATTGTACTGTAATGTCCATTCAAAATCAGGCAAGCCACCCGTTAGTAAGCTTTTCAAATAGAGTTTATCTGCCGGGTCAATCGATTTAGGGCAAAACACCAAACATAAATCATCAATTACCAAGGGTGCCGAATTTGGAGTTGATAAACCATTGAGCAGCCCCAGAAAGTTCAACGAAAAATTTTGATTGTTGAGTGTTAGCCCATTAGTTGTCATGAGTAAGGCTACGTCGAAACGTTTCTTGAGATAAGTTGAATTGATCCAAAGTTTTGAAAAGGCCGGCGCCTGATAATAAGCTGTCCATCCGGCAACACTTGGTGGCGCCGCGTATTCCTGCCCCATTTGATCAGCCAAAGTATACATGGCTAAATACATTTGTGAAGTAGTTTGTAAATCAAAATTTACAACTGATCCCGTGCAATTGAGCATCGAAAAAATAGCTTCAAACGGCGATTTGATTACAGCTCCCCGCACGCTTGTGTCATAGAAGTGTTCGCTTTTAAACAGCGCTTCGAGAACCGGCGCAATTTCATAATTGTTGCTAACCAAGATTTGAGCCATGTCAACGATGATATTGGCTTCTACCCAAGTAGTAATATCGTAATTGACAAAATAGCGGTACAATTTCCGACAAATAAATTTGGCGGTTTCGGGTTGGGCAAAAATAAGGTCTATGTACGCCAAATGCTCTTGCGCACCATTAGCGACCATGACTTGATTTCCAAAATGATAAGAAAGGATTTTTGAGGTGTTATCATGAAGCTGTGGCATGAACTGACTGGTCACTTGGCTTTGGGTCGCACTCCTGACGCCTTGCACAATGAACCCTGTGAATATTTTTGCGCCAGCTGCTACGTCTTGTTCAGTGTAATTCGTGTAATCACCCGTGGCGAGCTGAGGACCTTTTCCAATTGAAAATAACTCCAACAATTCGCGCGAAAAATTCTCATTTGGCGCATACACCGTGTTTGTTGAGCCATTCAGAAAGAGCAACATACAAGGATCCGTGGCTACCGCCTTCACTAAGTCTTTGACATTCCCTAGAGCATGCTGATGCAATAGATTCAAAAACTGATACATTGCCCTGGCATCTCCAGCGCTTGTGACGCCAAAGTGATTTTGCCAAAAAAATTGCATTTTTTGGGTAAGATTCAGCTGCTCTTGGTTGATGTTTTGCATCAGCCAAGCGCCTAGTGATTTGCGACGTGCAGCTTCTGTCTGCTGGTTAGCCGTAACATCGGTTGGATACACGGCGTTCACCCAAGTTTGGCCCAAGGCAACAATTTGTTCACCTGCATCATAGGCTACTGGCTCACTAATAGGTGTTAAATTCAACAGTTGGGCAACACAAGCGTGCATTCCCCCATTCACCGCAAATTCGATTTGGGAAAAACGCGCACCAAACGTAGTTCTACGGAGTAAATGGGCTGCCTCAGCCGATGTCCAGGGACCATTATACAGATTCATTTTCAGTTCTTTGTATGAAATTTAGTGCTTTGCAACGAAAAAAGCAACCCTCCCGGGAGTTTTACGTTCTAAAATCACAATAATTTACCTTAAATTTGTCTACCTACACTAACCTACAAGCTATGATCAAGAAGTTACTCTTCTCTTTTCTATCTGTTATTTCCCTACTTTCAGTTAACGCACAACAATCCGTCACATTCAACTACACTGGTGCCATTCAAACATGGACCGTACCTCCTTGCGTCTATTCCATTCAGGTTGACGTCCGAGGCGCAAAGGGTGGCGGCGTGCTTGCGACCCCATTCGTAGGGTCAGGACAAGGAGGTAATGGCGCAAGAGTTCAACACTCTAATATCGCCGTGACCCCAGGCCAAGTACTCGAAATCCGTGTAGGTGGTTGCCCAACCGGCCCAACTGGTGGCTGGAATGGCGGCGGAAATGGTCAGACCAGCGTTTCAAATCCACAATATGAATCAAAAGGTGGTGGTGGCGCCTCCGACATCAGAATATCACCTTTCGCCATGAATAACCGCATTGTTGTTGCGGGTGGTGGTGGCGGCCGTTCAGGTGGTTCAGGTCAAACCAACTACCAGGCATCCGGAGGTGCCGGAGGTTGCACGACTGGCCAAACTGGCACAGGGTCTCCATTCACTGGAACAGGCGGTGGTGGCGGAACCCAAACCGCTGGTGGTAATGGTGGGCCTCCATGGGGAGGCGGCCAACCCGGAACTGCCGGTACAATCGGTACTGGTGGCAATGGCGGTTTTTATACTACAGCATCAGGCGGCGGCGGCGGCGGCGGTTACTTTGGCGGCGGCGGCGG
>CAYPVA010000021.1:0-18564 GCA_964414045.1 uncultured Lishizhenia sp.
GAATTTGATCTGCACTTCGGTCAAAGACAAGTAGGTCTTCATCGCCATCGTAGTCATAATCTAGGGTAGAAAATTGAGGGGTGTTTAGACCACCTGTCCATGCCGACTGAAGCAATTGACCATCAATGGTTACAGGAATTGAATGCTTGAAATTGAATTGAAATTGACCAAAAAGGATCAGTGGAAAAACACAAAATATAAAAGCCCATTTCATGTGATAAATTTACATGATTTTAAGGCTTTTGGGACCAAACATGAATTCTTTTATCATCACCCGCCGTAATAAATTGAGCACCGCTACTCACCACTGCATTGATTGAATGTAAGTGAGTGCGCCCTGACATCTCTATTTTTTGTGCAATTTGATGGCTTGGATGATCCCAAATTTTGATTGTTTTATCTCTGGATACACTCACGTATTGCATGGAATTTAGCAGGGTCAATCCATAAATAGTGCCTTTATGAGCTGGGAAAGATTTAAGGAGTACACCGTTTGAAGACCAATGTCTGATGTAAGCATCTTTACCTCCACTTAAAATGGTAGCATCTGGGAGCAAACACAAGGATGCACAAGCATCTTGATGGGCTGTCCAATCGTTAATTTGATTGAAAAATTCGCACTCCAGGACTTTAATATGGCCATCCCCACAAGCCAAAAACAAGCGGCTTCCGTCCGGACTAACTTTGATAGCTCGAATCTTTCCACAGTCTAGGGGGAATTTCAAAAGCAAGTTCCAATTGGTATCCCAGATCAATAAGTTCCCTAGTGCATCTGCAGTGTAGCGTTGCCCCTTGCTTTGATTTTCAGCAATTGAAAAAATGGCACTCGAATGAGCTTTCAGATGCCTCAGTTCTTTTTTGAGCAAAACATCGATGATATGGATACTGCCGTCGTCTTGGCCAATCACGAGCTCTGAACCTTCTTTTAACTTTAAGATACTAAAAGCAGGCCTGTCTGTTTTAACCACAAAATGATCTTGGGTTCCATCTTGTAAATTCCAGCGCACAACGAGCTTGTCTGACGATGCAGAATATAAAAAATCGGCATCTTGACTCAGCGCGTAAATAGGGCCACTATGGCCGAGTAATTGAAAACGAGATATAAATGGTATTGCTGAACTATTCTTGTTCATCTTCGAATTCATCTGACTCGTCGTTCACTTGCTTGAGACGATCCGCATATGATTTAGGAAGGAAGTCAAAGAAAGTATCTCCTCTTAGGCCAAGTCTGAGACATTCTAATGGAATGACATCGTTAGGCGCAATATTGCCAAGGTTTACCTCTGCACCAAATAATTTAATAAACCAAACTTGTTGATTTTTTTGAGGTGCTTCCCAGAGGATATCTTCCGGTTTTACATTGGCAATGATGCGATTGATCAACATGGTGTGAGCGGTACCGTTAGGTCTGAAAACACCTACATTACCAGCTTCTCTTCCCTCTGCAATTACTTTCCAGCTTCCTGCATCGAGCTCAGCTTTCATGAGACGCACCCATTTGGCCGGAGAAATGAGTATGCCTGAATCTTTTGAGCCAACTTCAGAAAGTACGGTTCTGTTTTGAGACATTTCGTGGATGAGCTTACACTTTTCGTCGTGTGGAATAATGATAGAACCATCTGAAATTTCAGCTAGATCAAGGTCGTATTTATCAAGTAAGCGTTGGTAATCGTTGAACATGCCGCGGGCATAAAATGCTTCGAAGAGTGTTCCACCGAAATAAGGTCTTAAACCTGCCTGGCGATACATTTTAATTTTCTCTTCGAGATTTTGCGTCACGAATGCAGTTCCGAAACCAAATTTAACAATATCAGTCAGGTGAGCAGATGCTTCGATAAAGTGTTCTGTCTCGCGCAATCCAAGCCCCTTATCCATCATCATGGTGACGCCTTTCTGACGAGGTTTTTCACTACGTTTAGGGATAAAAGAAAGTTTAAAATTCATAGGTCATTTGTTAGGTGTAGAAAATCGCTGTCGTCGAGCAATTTCGGGTTGATTTCAAATATATTTTTTGCTTGTGCTGCTGATTGATCAAGGCAATTGAGATACATGAATTTTGCTTCTTGTACCTGACCCATTTCCCATTTTAAGTTAATTAAATGGAGTTGGGCCTGAATATTTTGAGGGTGTTTATCTAGAAAATCGAGGATAAAGTTTTGGGCATTAGGCAAGGAAGTGGTACTTAAAAAAGCCATGTAATCGTTCAGGGCTTCTTCATCCGCAGGGCCTAATTCTAAACTTTTAAGGTAGTGGAAATTTGCTTCCTCAGTTGCCTCTATTTTTTCATAGGCACCTGCGAGGACGTGATAGATGCCAGCATTTTGAGGATCGTAGTCTAGTGCTTTTTGAATCAGGATGATACCTTCTTTTGTTGAACCGAGCAAATCCTCGACAATACCAAGGCCCAACCATGCTTCTGGCAACATCGGTTCTAGGGCGATACTTTTTTTATAATAGTGTTTGGATAATTCGAGCTCGTTGAGCTGCTCGTAAGCCTCGCCAATATAACATAATGCCATAGCGTCATCGCCGTCGTGCTTCATGCAGAGGTCAAAATGTTCGATGGCCTTGTGGTATTTTTCAAGGGACAAATAAGCATTACCGAGATTGAAATGCGCAGGGCCAAATTCTTCGTTGATCAGGATAGCGTAGTCATAGGCCCAAACGGCATGTTCAAAATCTTCTATTTTGCTATATGCATTTCCGAGATTGTACCAAGCTGTACTTGAATAGGGTTGTTCGTCAATAAATTTCAGATATGCATCAATAGAAGCTTGTGTTGCTCCGAGGGCATCATAACACCTACCGAGTTCGTATAGGGCTGCTTCGTTGTTCTTATTGGTCTGAAGCGCACGATGCAGCACGTCGATTGCGTCTTGGTATTGCTGGAGGCGTTCGTATTCGATGGCAATATCAAGGTAAATGTAGTCGTGTTCTGCTGCGTCGGAGTATTCGAGCGCCTTTTCAAAGTACTTAATGGCTGCCTTGTGCTCTCGTTGTTGAGCATGGATAGATGCTTTGGTCAAAAATAATTCAGCACTGAAGACTTCTTGTCTTTCTAGTTGCTGAACTAAATCGAGGGCATCTTGTAATAGGCCCATGCCTCCTAAAGCTTGGGCTTTTCTGAGTCTAAATAATGGATTGTATGCAAATTGATAAATGCCAAACTCAGCGGCAATTTTTGCTTTATTGTATTGTCCTTGAATGAGGTAATGATCGATGACTCCTTCGAGGCGATCACTGTCGATGAAGCGCAGCGAATTACCTTTCAAGTGTTCCTCAAAATGTTCGATGTCTTCATTTAAACTGCTGTCGTTGTATTCCTCGTCTTCGTCGTCAAACATAAGCCTTTATTCTGATAATAAAATTAGGGCCTTTACGGACGATACTCAAGTCCGAGGCAGTCCACTTATCAACAAAACCGCGGAATGTTGAAAAGTTCTTGACTTAATGTTCCCCGCAATGGACTACATAAACATTTCCAAGGGTATCAGTATGGGTTCCTACTTCCTCGAGATTGCGAAGAGAATCACCACAAAAAACGCCCATTTCAACTTCACCTGTAGGTCCATCATAATGGCATTCAGCACATTTGTTTTTCGCACATGATGTCAAGAGTATGGATACAGAAGCGACGCTTAAAATTTTATTTTTCATTTGTTGCTTTTTTTTGTTGTTGAACTTGATATTTTAAACTCAAATAGAAATGTCTTCCCGGACCGGGCATCCCAATATTCTTCAATCTAGATAAATGATCTATGTAGGTCGAATTTGTCAGGTTTCTTACTCCCGTTTGGAAAATCCAATTCCCATTTTTTTCAAGATAAATTCTTGTATTGAGGTGAATGAGCTGGTATGCCTCACTGGAGGTTTCTTGAAAAGCCACGCGCGTTTGGGCGGCAATCCATTGGTGACTCAGGCCAAGCTCAACCTTTTTAATAACTTTATCGAAATCCCATTGATAGCGAATTTCATTTTGTAGCCGAGTCGGCGGTAATAGTGATATTGCACTATCTTGAGGACTACTGAAATGTACATACGAGAAATTTCCTTCCCAATGTAAATTATGTAACCAATGCGGATGGAAATGCGCGCTCAAATCAAGGCCATATAAGCGGCCAAGGTCTAGTTGCTTATAGTTAAATACAGGAATGCCATCTATTGAATTTCCGTTGGGTTGAATGTAGATGTAATCCTGAACCCAAGCATGAAAAGGATTGAACGTAAAGCTACCGTGCTCAGCACTAAATTCGCTTGACCAATCCAATTGAACGCTCCGTTCCGGTTTTAAATTTACGTCGCCAATCTCATAGCGCAATGCACCATGATGAAAACCATCCGCCAATAACTCACTCAAATGTGGAGCTCTAAATCCACTGGCAAAATTAAAATGATTACTGATCGATATGACGGGCTGCCAAGCCCAACCAACAGAAACATTAGGACTCATATAGCGTTTTTGAAGCAGATGTTCCGGGCTTTTGGTTTCGATCCATCGGATGTCTTGACGCAAACCAATTTGTAACAATTGTTGGGGATTTAATTCCATTTTGAAAAGTCCAAAAACACCTTGGTCGAAGGTCAGGGCGTTCGGTAAAAGATCGTCCTCAGCAATCGGTGCATTCAAATTGTATTGCAACATACCTGCGGCGCCAAGAATCAGCTGTTTGGAGGCCCATTTTCTCGTCCATTTGGCCTGATAGATTGAATTCATTAAATCCATTTCCATAAACGGCTTGGTCACTTTCTCATCATATTCTACCAACCGGTTGTGGGTTTGGCCTAACAATACATGAAATTCATGCCCGGTCCAAAACTTTTTGAATTCATAGCTCAACAATTGATTGGTAAAAAATTGCGCCGGTAATGAATAACGGCGACCCTGTTCTAGCACTTGAAAACTCAGTGGTGTCGCTAATGAATCATGTGTGTGCCCTGGAATGCCTGTAACAGTATTATTGAATGCATAACGAAATTGATGTATTTGATTGGGCTTGAACCATGAATATGCACCTTTAAACACCCATTCGTGAAAGCGGGAATTTTTAGCATAGCGACCATTGGGCAATTGAAAATCAGCATGATTGGCATAACTACCCGCGACTAAAAACCGCTTATTTCCGGTGCTATTTTTATAAATTGTGTGAGAATATGTACCATTTGTGTTTTGATTCCACTTTTGCTGCACCTCTAAAACTTGCTGGTTGACACGCGCATAGGGTTCGTCTACCAAATAAATGACTCCTCCTAAAGCATCGGCGCCATACAGTACCGAGGCTGGTCCTTTGATGAGTTCAGCAGAACCCAAGGCCAATTCTCCAATTCCAAGGCCGTGGTCTCCACCCCACTGCTGTCCTTCAAGTCGCAGACCATTCACAAGCGTTACTACGCGCATGCCTTGCATCCCTCTGATGACTGGCTTCGAAATGCCATTGCCTAAAGAACTGGCGTAAACCCCCGGTATTTTGGTTAAAAGTTCTGAGATATTCATTGCGCCTGATAATTGGAGGTCTTTCAAATTCTTAACCTCAATAGGCACCGTATTCTTGTTTCGAAAAGATACTTGCTGCCCACTCACCGTGACTTCATCAGTAGTCATGTGACCCAAGTTCAATTCAAAATTTAACCTTGTAGCAGTACCAATAACTAAGGTATCTAAGACTTTGTAATCGGGATGTTTAATCCGTAACATTTGCGGCTCAGACCAAGTGAAAGGAAACACAAACATACCATTGGGATCTGTTTTAACTTGGATTTGAAAAGCTGGTATAAACAAACTCACATCTTGGATGGGTTGTTTGGATTGTGCATCTCGTACAATGCCTCCCAATCCTTGTTGGGCAAAGAGTGCGGTGCTCATGAACGCGCACACCAATAAAATGATATTTTTCATGATAATCAGAACGTTAATAATTCAAAAAGAGATCTTTAGACTCTATTTGATGGGGGCGCTCTGAGTTGTTGATGCGCTTCAAGGCTCTGAAAAATAATACTTTGAGGGTAATCATCGTGGACAAAAGGAGCACGATGAAATGTTTGTAAAAAAAGCGGTGTGGGTTTTGTGAAAACACTGAGGCTCAGGTCACAAACAGGGCAATCGTCATCAACGGTATGCTCGTGGGCGTGTGCTGTTTTACTGTGATGTACGGCATGTTTACAATGATGCCACCATGTTTTTGGAGTGAGCACCAAAGTAAAACTTACTAACAAACATATACTGAACAGTTTCACAGTATAAATCTAAGTA
The DNA here is from genome assembly GCA_964414045.1 of uncultured Lishizhenia sp. GTDB lineage: Bacteria > Bacteroidota > Bacteroidia > Flavobacteriales_D > Crocinitomicaceae > UBA952. The sequence goes on from CAYPVA010000021.1 coordinate 6,248, forward strand.
TAAATGAGAAAGTCGTGTTATAAAAAATACTTACAACAAAGATTCAATAATGCGATCCATGCTATAACCTTCAGCTTCTGCGCGATAATTTCTGACCAAGCGATGCCTTAGGATTGCTTTGGCGACTGCTTTGACGTCTTCAATATCAGGAGAGTATTTACCTTGCAAGGCAGCATGACATTTGGCACCGACAATTAAATTCTGGGAAGCTCTTGGACCAGCACCCCACGTTATAAAGTTTTTAGTGAGCTCTGGTGCCAAAGGATTATTGTGTCTGGTTTTAGCCACTAAAGTGACCGCGTATTCCAAAACATTGTCGGCCACAGGTATGCGACGAATAAGGTCTTGGTAGGCTAATATTTGTGTTTCGGTGAGTACATTTTTAAGTGAGACTTTGTGGTCACCTGTACTAGATTTAACGATCTCTAGCTCTTCTTGAAAGCTCGGATAATCCACCCAAATATTGAACATGAAGCGGTCTAATTGAGCTTCGGGCAATGGATACGTGCCTTCTTGTTCAATAGGGTTTTGGGTCGCTAAAACAAAAAATGGTGCCGGCAAAGCATAGGTATTGCCTGCTGCCGTAACGCTGCGTTCTTGCATCGCTTCTAACAATGCCGCTTGTGTTTTGGGCGGTGTCCTGTTGATTTCGTCGGCAAGAATGAGGTTGGAGAATATTGGGCCCTTAATGAATTTAAACTGCTTGTTTTCATCGAGGATTTCAGAACCAACGATATCTGAAGGCATGAGGTCTGGGGTAAACTGAATGCGGTTAAATGATAGCCCTAAGGTTTGAGCAATCGTATTAACCAACAATGTTTTAGCCAATCCTGGCACCCCAACAAGCAAACAGTGCGCCCTTGAAAAAATAGCAATCAAGACTTGATCTACGACTTCGTCTTGACCTACTATTACTTGATGTATTTCTTTTTTGAGTGCCTGATAATCAACAACGAGTTGATCAATGAGTTCTTTGTCTGTCATGGGATTAAGGTGTTGTTTGCCAATTAACTCTGTAATCGCAATCTTGATATGCTGCGTCAATGCGAACATAGGCATTTGGGATCTTGGTCTGAACCCAAGCATCAAGTGTTTTTTGTTTTTTGTCGTTTTCGGCAGCCAGTTTTATCAAGGCGTAATCTTGCTCGAGGTTGGCTTGATGTGCCGGCACACGGTTCTGAAGCCTAACGATGCGAATGCCCTGTTTGCGTTCAAAGAGGTCCATGTATAAGGATGGTTGAGAGATTCCTCCACTTTCCAAGGCATCTGTAAGCAGATAAATTTGTTGGTCAATTTCATTAAGCTGCTCCATATCCCAATAAATATCCATCGTGTAGGGATTGGTCAAGACGCCCTTGTTTTGTTTGGTCGCGTCGTCGTTAGAGAAACGAAAAACCGCTTCATCCCACGTAATTTCATTGCGATTGAGCAATTGATAACAAGTATCCATTTTGGAAGCGGCAATTGAAATACTCTTAGAGCTGTACTCCGGCATAATTAAAATATGCTGACAAGTGTAATCATCCCCTTTTCTTGCAATCAATTTGATGATGTGGTACCCGTACATGGTTTCGACAATTTCAGAAACCTCACCTGGTTTAAGGTCAAATAAGGCAGCCTCAAATTGCGGAACCATCATGCCTTTACTAGCCTGTATTTTACCACCCTGACTGGCACTTCCTGGGTCCATGGACTTTAGGCGTGCCATCATGTCAAAGGATTTTCCACCTGCAACAATTTGCTTGCGGATATCTACCAATTGATCAAAAGCTAATTTTTTGTCTTCTTTGGTGAGTTCCGGAAATTGAACAATTTGTTGGAAGCTCAATTTCATGTTGATATAGGGAATGCTGTCTTTGGGCAACTGCTGATAAAAGGCCGCTACTTCTTTCGGTGTCACGGTGATATCACCCGTAATTTTGCGCTCCATCTCTTGGGCGAGCATTTTGTTGCGAATGATCGTGCGGAATTCTTCCTTTATGGCAACCGTTGACTTACCATAAAATGCCTCTAGGTTTTCGCGCCCACCCATTTTGTTTTCCATGATGCGCAAGCGGTTTTCCATCTCTGCATCAACTTGTTCATCTGAAACAACCAAACTATCTATTAAGGCCTGATTCACAAGTAACTCCTCAATCAGCAATTGTTCGAGAATTTGACAAGATTTTCCATCTTGTGTTCTTTCTTTCTCATTGAGTTGTAAACGCTGCGTTTCTATGTCCGATAATAAAATAATGTGGTCACCAACTTGGGCGACAATTTGATTGACTACTTTTTTTTGACCGTATAAAAACGGAGCAGCGCTGAGGAGGCAAGTACTTAATAGAAGTGTTCTGATCATTGGTTTTTTCCGAGTTGGTAAAGTGCGTCAGTATGAATGACGATTTGATGCTTCGAACGTAACGCCTCAAGCCACTTTTTTTCTAAATATGTTTGGTAATCAGATGTCGCCAAACCTTTTGCTTCCGCAAATTCTTTAGGACTTGGAGCAAGTACATCTGTCACTTTTACAACGTACCACTTCCCATCAAAGGAATAAACAGGATTGAGACCAGTTGTCCAGTTGCGATTGGCTAAATAAGGCGTTTGCTTGAGTTCAAACTTATTCATGCGCACCTTTAAATTCAATTCAGAATCTTTGTTGATGACCTCAATGACATTTTTAGAGGTGATAGTGTCAGATTTGAGTAACATGCCGTATACTTGAACGGCAATGAGCTCATCCTTACACTCGTAAACCGTTGCATTAATACGCTCCGTCCAGGTATATTTAGCTCTGTTTTCATTGAAAAAGGTACGTAAGCCTGCGGTGTCTTTTACTGCTTTATTCCAGACTTGATCTTGCATGATCTCGTAGAGAATGATACCGTCGTGGTATTCTTGTACCAAAGCCTTAAAAGCAGGATATTTAGCCGGAAGTAAAGATTCTTCATAGCCCAAAATTGCTGTTTTTTCCCATTGTTGATAGAGTTGTTTGACAACTACATCGTTGTTGTCTTTGCGCACTGATCTGAAATTTTTCTCGACGTATTGAGCAAAGTCTTGTTGTTTAAATTTCTGACCATCAAGGACAAAAAGCGTTTTATTAGACTTGAGCGCTGTTGCTTTCCACTTTCCTACATAGTAATTGGAATCTAGGTTTTTGACAAACCACTCTAGCCCTTTTTCTGCTTTATTTTGATAATTGTATTGCGTTTTAAGTTTCTGAACAAAAGAGTCTTGGGTAACTTTTGAACGCTCGTCTTTATTGACTTTTGCTTGTAATTCGCGGCGAATTTGTTCAAATGACTTAACGGGTGTCCATTCAATCAATTTGATGATGTGATAACCATATTGGGTTTTAACTGGCTTAGAGATTTGCCCAACTTCTTTGAGTGCAAATGCGGCATCTTCAAACTCTAGCACCATGCGCTGACTGGTTCCGGAACCGAAGGCAGGAAGTTCGCCTGCTTTTTTGGTGCTGTTGGCATCTTCTGAATAGGCACTCACCATTTTATCCCAAGCCGCCCCTGCAACCAAGCTATCGTAAATCTCGTTGATTTTCTTTTCGGCATTCATGCGCGTTTCTTGGGTGGCTTCGCGTCCAGTTGCAATCATGATGTGTGCAACTTTAATGGTTCCTCTTGCCGGGCGCTTGTCTGTCACTTTTAATATATGATATCCAAAGCGCGTTCTGAATGGATCTGAAACCTGACCTACAGGCGTATTGTATGCTTTTTCCTCAAAAGGATAAACCATTTGAAATGCCGTAAAGTAACCGAGATCACCACCATTGTTAGCTACAGATGGGTCTTCGGAACCGTTTTTAGATTTGGCAACGCTGGCAAAATCTTCCCCTTTTTCAATACGTGCTTTTAAACCGAGTAAACGGTTATAAGCCGCTAAAGTATCTTTAGGGCTTGCATTTGGATCAAGCTTAATAAGAATATGAGAACAACGCACTTCAGTTGCTGTACGGTTATAGGCTTCTGTAACCATATTTTGATTTTGTACTGAATCAATGAGGTATGGAAGGGCTAATTGTTTTTTGTATCCCTCCAACTCTTTTTTCAAACGCGGCAAGGTGTCATAGCCTAGCGCTTCTGCTTCTGCTACTTTCAATTTAAAAACTTGAAAAAGCTCCATGTAGCGATCCAAAGAATCTTTGTCAAAACTTGGATTAGGATTATTCTTGGTGTAAATCTGTAAGAATTCAGTCTGTGTTACGGGTTTGCCGTCTATGGACATCACGACTGGATCTTTCTGAGCTACTGCCGTTAAACTCAAGCAGCTAAAAATTGTAAGTAATAAAAGATGCTTCATTAGTTTAAGTGTTCTTGGGTTAATATTAGAATTCAAAGAAAATTATTTGATACTGTAATTAGGTGCTTCTCGGGTAATTGTTACATCGTGTGGATGAGATTCTCTGACACCTGCAGATGTGATACGCACAAAACGAGCCCCTTTCAATTTTTCTATGTTAGCCGCTCCGCAATAGCCCATCCCTGCTCTGAGACCACCAATGAGTTGAAACATTACTTCAATGAGTTTACCTCTGTATGGAACCCGACCTGAAATCCCTTCTGGCACGAGTTTTTTAATATCATCTTCGGCATCTTGAAAATAACGGTCTTTACTTCCTTTTTGCATGGCTTCCAAAGACCCCATACCACGGTAAGATTTAAACTTACGTCCTTCATAAATGATGGTTTCACCCGGAGATTCTTCGACACCCGCAAACATGGAACCTAACATCACGATGTCCGCACCTGCCGCAATGGCTTTTACGATGTCACCCGTGTAGCGAATACCGCCGTCAGCAATGACCGGCACACCTGTGCCTTCAAGTGCTTTAGCAACCTCATTGACAGCTGTTAATTGAGGTACTCCAACACCTGCAATGACACGAGTTGTACAGATAGACCCCGGGCCAATACCAACTTTGACCGCATCAGCGCCTGCGTCTGCTAAATATTTAGCAGCCTCGGCGGTTGCAATATTACCGACTACGACCTCTAATTGAGGATATACAGCTTTAACAGCTTTGAGTTGATCTACTACACCTTTGGTATGCCCATGAGCAGTATCAATAACGATGGCGTCTACCCCTGCCTCAACTAACGCTTTCACGCGATCCATGGTATCGTAGGTAACACCAACAGCCGCAGCCACGCGCAAACGACCAAGTTGATCTTTACATGAACTCGGGTGTTCTTTGACTTTAATGATATCGCGGTATGTAATGAGGCCAATAAGGCGATTATTTTCATCGACAACTGGCAGTTTTTCAATGCGGTTTTGTTGGAGGATAACTTCAGCTGTAGTAAGGTCAGTGCTTTCACCCGTAGTAATGATATTTTTGGAAGTCATGATCTCGGCAACTGGTCTTTCCAGGTTTTTCTCAAAACGGAGGTCGCGGTTGGTCAAGATTCCTTTTAATGTTTTATCTGCACTGACAACCGGAATGCCACCAATGCTGTATTCTCTCATGAGTGCAAGCGCATCTTTCACGAGCGCATCTTCAGCAAGGGTTATCGGATCGATGATCATGCCGCTTTCAGATCTTTTCACCTTGCGCACCTCCATTGCTTGGGCATCAATGCTCATGTTTTTGTGGATCACGCCAATGCCACCTTGTTGCGCAATAGAAATTGCTAATGCAGATTCTGTAACGGTATCCATTGCTGCTGAAACAATTGGTGTGTTGACCAAAATGTTGCGGGTAAACTTACTTTTCAAAGAGACATCGCGTGGAAGCACTTCTGAGTAAGCAGGAGCCAGCAAAACGTCATCGTAGGTTAAGCCTTCTGTGATTTGGGAAAGATTGGTGAGAGACATGAACTTATTTTTTAATAAATTCCTGCAAATTTAACAATAAATTTTCCCATTTTGTTAGCATTTGGTTACCAAATACACTTCCATTCGTCATGATATTCGTAAATTTATACTGTGAAACGATTTTTATTACTCTTTGCACTCCTTTTTTTGCTAGAATCGCTTGATTCTTATGCACAAGAAAAACAATTGATTCAACTTTCAGGAGTAGTTGTGACGGAGGAGGCTTTTGAACTCCCCTACACCACCGTATACAACAAAACGCTTCATAAAGGCCTCATTTCAGACAGTTACGGATTCTTTTCTATTGTTTGTAATACAGGCGATACCATTCTGTTTTCAAGAAAAGGCTACAGCACGAGCCCATTTGTTGTCCCTGATTCACTTGATGAAAACCGCTATAGCATTATACACATGCTGGTGCGTGACACTTTAGAGATACCTGAAATTCGAGTTTACCCTTGGCCCAACAAAGAAGCGTTTGCGCAGCACTTTGTCAATATGAATCCATACGAAGACGATATTCGCCGTGCACAGCGCGAACTCAGCGGTGAATCTTTGGCTTTTGTTGCGGCACGCCTCGACGCAGATCCTTCGCTGGCGTTTGGCACCATGACGAAGCAGCAAAACACTAAAATTTACACCAACGGGCAATTACCGCAAAACAATTTGCTCAATCCTTATGCGTGGTCCAAACTGATCAAAGATTGGCAAGACGGCAAGCTAAGCCGTCAGTAAGCTATAAAAACAGATTATTTCAAGGCAAAATGTGCTTCGGCCGCAACTGCAATATATTCGCCAATTGCCAAAGATGCAGTAGCAGCAGGTGACGGCGCATTGAGTACGTGAATTGAATTTCCGTGATACTCAATTCTGAAGTCGTCACGCGTGTCTCCGTCTTCGGCCAACAATAAGGCCCGCACTCCTGAGCGTCCCGGATGAATGTCTTCCATGGTCAGTGAAGGTATCATTCGCTGCAGCGTTTTCAAGAATAGCTTTTTCGAAAATGCTCTTCTGTATTCATTGATACCGAAAGACATATTATTGAAAAATAATTTCCAAGTCCCTTTATAAGTGAGCGCATCATAGGTGTCGCGCAAGGAAAAATCAGTTTTACCGTAACCTTCTCTTTTAAAGGTAAACACAGCGTTAGGGCCACATTCGATTTCACCGTTAGTCATGCGCGTAAAATGCACGCCTAAAAATGGGAAATCAGGATTGGGCACCGGGTAAATCAAGTTTTTAACTTTGTGTTTGGCCTCTGGCGTTAATTCATAGTAGTCTCCACGAAAACCGACCACTTGTTCTTTGAGCGCCACGCCATCTTTGCGGGCCAAACGGTCTGCTTGCAGCCCCGCACAAAAAACCAAATAACGCGCTTCAAAATCGCCTTTACTTGTAAATATTTTAGAAGCTGCCTCACCTTTTTCAATGCCTTGAACTTCGCAACCGAGGTGCATGGCACTTTGCGGATTTGCAGCTAAAGCGAGCTCAGCCATTTTTTCTGTGGCTCCTCTGAAATCGATGATACCGGTAACAGGAACCCAAATACCGCCAATACTTTTGACATGTGGCTCAATTTCTTGAACTTGTGCTGCACTGATTTTTTCAATGCCTTCTATGCCGTTTTCTAGGCCCGTGTTGAATATTTTATCCATGTTTGGCAACTCAGATGCATCAGTTGCTACCACAACTTTTCCGCAAACATCATGAGCAATGCCGTATTCTTTTGCAAAAGCAACAAGCTCTTTGCGGCCCTGAATACAATTCTTAGCTTTTAATGATCCTGGTTTGTAATACAAGCCAGAATGAATAACACCTGAATTGTTACCCGTTTGGTGGTCAGCCAAAACTTTTTCTTTTTCAAACAATACAATACTTAGATCCGGGAATTTCTTTTGAAGCTTGTAAAATGTGGCTGCTCCGACAATTCCTCCACCGACAATCGCGATATCATATTTCATAACCGTTGATTTTTGATGCAAATTTAAGGATTTTGTACTTTTGCAACGATGAATGAATTCCAACGCGTTGCTTTTTATACTTTAGGTTGCAAACTCAATTTTTCAGAAACGTCTACAATTAGCCGTCTTTTTGAAGATGGTGGTTTTGCAAAAGTCGATTTTGAAGCAAATCCGGATGTCTTTGTGATCAATACTTGTTCGGTCACAGAAAATGCAGACAAGAAGTGCAAGCAGCTGGTTAAACGCGCTAAAAAAATATCTCCGGAGTCGATGGTTATCATCATAGGTTGCTATGCACAACTTAAGCCTGAAGAAATTTCTGAAATTCCGGGTGTTGACCTCGTCTTGGGGGCCAATGAAAAATTCAATGTACTCGACCACCTCGCGCAAAAACGTGCTGAAACACTGATTCAAATCGAAGACGATGCCGCGCCGCAAAACAAGGGTGCAAAGATATTTCATCAAAACATCAAACACACACACGATTTCATTCCCTCACATTCCTACGGGGACCGCACGCGCTCTTTTTTGAAAGTACAGGATGGCTGTGATTACTTTTGTACTTTTTGTACTATCCCGTTGGCACGAGGCAAGAGCCGCAATGCAAGTATTGAAGAAACAATAAAGGAAGCCCAAAAGATAGCCGCAACAGAAGTCAAAGAAGTGGTGCTCACAGGCGTGAACATTGGCGATTTCGGCCAAGGCGGCGAGGAAAACTTCTTTGGTTTGGTTCAGGCCCTTGATCAAATCAATGGCATCGATCGTTTTCGAATTTCTTCCATTGAGCCGAACCTACTCTCCAATGAAATCATTGACTTTTGCCTAACCAAAGCAGCGCGTTTTGCACCGCATTTTCACATTCCGTTACAAAGCGGCTCAGATGAGATTTTAGAAAAAATGCGCAGAAAATACCGCACTGCTCTTTTTGAGAATCGGATCGAACAAATTAAAAAAATGAACCCTGATACTTGCATAGGAGTCGATGTCATTGTTGGTTTTCCCGGAGAAACCGACGAAAACTTTTTAGAAACAATGCATTTCTTAAAAGATCTTGATATCTCCTACCTGCACGTGTTTACGTATTCCGAAAGAGCCAATACCGGTGCGCCAAAACTTGGCACCAAAGTACCAATGGAAGTCCGCAGAGAGCGCAGCAAGCAATTACATTTGTTGTCTGAGCGCAAAAAACAAGCTTTTTATCAAACGCAAGTTGGCCAAACAAAAAAGGTGCTTTTTGAACAGGAAGAGAACGAAGGTTTTCTCTATGGATTTACTGAAAACTACGTCAAGGTGAAAACACCATTTGCTTCCGAATTGATCAACCAAATTGTACCTATCCAAATCACAGAAATAGATCGAGATGGCCTCGCCAAATGCCTTATTTTAGCTAACTTTGCAGAGAATTAGACGCATGAAAAATATTTACATTACCCGCCGCGAAACTTTTAATGCTGCCCACAAGCTTTGGCGCGAAGAATGGTCAGACGAAAAAAACTGGGAAGTTTTTGGAAAATGTTCCAATCACAATTGGCATGGCCACAATTTTGAATTATGGGTAACCGTCAAAGGGATTCCAGACCCAGAAACAGGTTTCATCATGAACCTCAAGTTGCTTAGTCAACTCGTGAAAATTCACATCATTGAAGCACTCGACCACAAAAATTTGAATCTCGATGTGCCATTTTTGAAAGGCATCATGGCCTCGACTGAAAACATGGCCATTGCTATTTGGGACATCCTTGCCCCGTTAGTTCAGCAAAATGGCGGCGAACTAGCTAAACTCAAATTGGTGGAAACAGAAAATAACTTTGTAGAATACTACGGCGGAAAGGAACCTTTCTAAGCATTTCTCGTTTCTTCCTTTAAACGTATACAATTGGAAAACTCTAAACTCCAGGACCTCTACAAAGGTGTCATCGAACAACTCGGTGAGAATCCACAGCGCGAAGGCTTGCTCAAAACTCCAGAGCGCGTGGCGAAAGCCATGAAATTTCTCACGAGTGGTTATGATCAAAATCCTGATACTATCATCGAATCAGCTATCTTCCATGAGGCCTATTCAGAAATGGTACTCGTGAAAGACATAGAAGTCTACTCGATGTGTGAACACCATATGTTGCCATTTTTTGGCAAGGCGCACATCGCCTATATTCCCGACGGTAAAATTGTTGGACTTAGTAAAATACCAAGAGTCGTTGATGCATTTTCGCGCAGACTGCAAGTGCAAGAACGGCTCACCATCGAAATACGAGATTGTATCCAAAGAACCCTAGCGCCAAAAGGAGTAGCGGTGGTGATTGAATGTGCGCATATGTGTATGCAAATGCGCGGTGTTCAAAAACAAAACTCAGTCACCACAACAAGCGCATTCACAGGACTTTTTCTGAACAACGATGCAACGCGTAAAGAATTTATTAATTTAGTACAAGCTAAAATTCATTAACCATGGAAGAATTCAATTATCAATCAGAAGGCTCCCTGAGCCAAGACTACGCTAGAAGTTTCATCAAAAGCGTTTATACTTATATGTTCGCAGCACTAAGCATATCAGGTGTTGTTTCTTACTTTATTGGCAACAATGCCCCACTTATGGCTTCGTTGTTTCTGACCGCAAGCGGAGGAGTCAGTATTTTCTTTTATGTTGTTTTGTTCTCTCCCCTCCTCATTTCATTTGTAATGGCTGGCGGGCTCAACAAGTTCTCTATCGGAACGCTGACGGCGCTTTTTGTGGCATATGCGGTGTTGCTTGGCATGAGTTTATCTGTATTGTTTATGGCATACTCAACTGCCACACTTGGAACCACCTTCTTACTAACCGCTGGTTCCTTTGGTTTTATGGCCATCTTAGGATACACCACCAAAACCGACCTTACCAAATTTGGCAGCCTGCTCTACATGTTATTATTTGGCGTGATCATCGCTTCAGTTGTCAATATGTTCATGAATAGTTCAGGTTTTGATTATGTCATCTCTCTGGTCTCCGTATTTATTTTTACGGGTCTTGTGGCGTATGAAATGCAAATGATCAAGAATATGGCTTATCAAGCGCAAATGGACGGTGCAATGCGTCAAAAACTGGCGTTATTTGCTGGCTTTCAACTCTATTTAACTTTCGTGAATTTATTCTTATCCCTACTCAGATTGTTAGGCAACAGAAATTAAATTCAATCCATTTGAAAAAAAGACCCGAAATCGGGTCTTTTTTTTTGTCCAATCTACTGCTGAATCAAAACATTCCTTATTTTTGAGGCATAAATTTTAAGATATGTCAGACAATTTCTTTGAAGGATCTACAGCAGCCGTTGGTACTCTCATTACCATTGCCTTACTTGGCATCATCGTTTCGATCCTTATCTGGGGTTAATTCATAAGCAGTATCCATGCCGTTTAACACCTTATTTTCATGGTGGATTGGCCGGCGCATGGATCGCATCAACGATTTTCGGAATCATCCAATCGCCAATCAAGAGCGCACGCTTTCTTTTCTCCTACTTGAAGGAGCAAATACCACTTATGGTAAATCCTTTGATTTTGAAAACATCCATAATTATACTGATTTCAAAGCTAAAGTCCCCCTATCAGATTACGGAACACTAAAGCCTTTTATTGACCGCGCTATTGAAGGCGAATGTGATTTATTGTGGCCTGGAGCCACTAAATGGTTCGCCAAATCTTCAGGCACAACTGCTGATCGCATTAAAATATTACCCATTACAGAAAGCTCCTTGCTCGAGAACCACTACGCCGGTGGGAAAGACTTATTAGCGCAATATTATCACAACTTTGAAGGGCGCAAACTATACAACGCCAAGCATCTGATAGTAGGTGGCACAGGAAAAATAGAACAGCACAGCGATGGTGTATTTATTGGCGATTTATCGGCAATCATCATCAACAACCTTCCTATTTGGACAGAATTGCGCCGAACTCCTAAAAAAGAAATAGCCTTGCTAGAAAATTGGGAGGAGAAACTTGAACGCATGGCAGCTTCTGTCTGTAAAGAAAATATTTGCATCATTGCAGGTGTTCCAAGCTGGACCTTACTTTTATTGCAAAAAGTCTTGATTCATGCCAATGCCCAAACCATAAAAGAAGTTTGGCCCAACCTTGAACTTTATATCCATGGCGGCATGTCATTTACGCCTTATCAAAGTGCATTTGAGCAAATTATAGGCTCAACACAAATGAATTACGTCGAGAACTACAATGCCTCTGAAGGGTATTTCGGACTACAAGATCAAAAGGATTGCAAAGACCTGTTGCTGCTAACAAACTCAGAGGTTTTCTATGAATTTATACCGATGAAATCTTTTGATGGATTGAATTCCAAAACAATCATTTCGCTGCAAGACGTTCAAATAGAAACAGATTACGCCTTGGTCATCTCTACCTCTTCAGGGCTCTGGAGATACATCATTGGCGACACCATTCGTTTTACCCAAACTGATCCGTATCGCTTTGTAGTGAGTGGCCGAACTGCACATTACATCAACGCATTTGGTGAGAAGTTAATCATTGAACATGCCGACAAAGCACTGA
>CAYPVA010000022.1:0-17982 GCA_964414045.1 uncultured Lishizhenia sp.
CTGTGCCAATACCTCCGGCTGCTATGACCGGAATTTGCACCGCTTTTCTGACCATAGGGATCAAGCAAAGTGTGGTTGTTTCGTCACGGCCGTTATGCCCGCCAGCTTCGAAACCCTCAGCAACAATTGCATCGACACCTGCCGCTTGTGCTTTTAGTGCAAATTTGACACTTGCGACCACATGAACAACTTTGATGCCTGCGGCTTGTAGTGTATGGGTCCAGGTCTTTGGATTGCCTGCACTTGTGAAAACGATGGGTACGCGGTGCTTAATAATCGTTTGGATATGCGCTTCAATATTTGGATAAAGCAGTGGTAAATTGACGCCAAATGGTTGGTCTGTGGCTGCTTTGCATTTTTGAATGTGTTCGTCAAGAATTTCCGGATACATAGAACCAGCTCCGATGAGTCCTAAGCCCCCGGCATTGGATACTGCTGAAGCGAGTTCCCAGCCCGAGCACCAAATCATACCACCTTGAATAATGGGGTATTTGATTTGAAAGAGTTGACAAATAGGGTTGAGCTTTGTTGACATAGCAAAATATGAGTTACAAAATTAGTCTAAATGCTTAACTTAGCACATATGATCAAATTAGCGTTACGAGCTTTTATCTACTTGATTTTAATCGGCTGCTTGCCCTTGCAACTTTTTGCGCAGTTTCAGGGTCAAGAATTTGTTCCAAATAAGGGGCAATGGCCCCAAGATGTGCTGTTCTTGGCTAAAGATGGCCCGAATAAAATTTGGATGGGTCAGGATCGCTTGTTGTTTCAAATGACAGACTTTTCTGCCTTAGAGGCGGCGCATCACCGTCATGAAATAGTTTCAAACCCAAAATTACCTAGTACATTCTTCGCCCAAATATTTGAGCAATCGAATACTGCTGTACATACAGAGGGTGGCCTGCCCAAATCTCATAGTTATCAATTTTTTATTGGGCAAGATCGCTCCAAATATGCCAGTGAAGTCAGACCTTATGAAGAAGTGCAATACCAAAATTTATATGCAGGCATTGACCTCCTTTTTTCTGTCCAAAAAGGGGCATATAAATATAGTTTTTTGGTTCAACCTTCGATAGATCCATCCGCCATACGTTGGCATTACGAAGGCGCCAAATCGGTAAAAGTAAAAGCTAATGTACTTCAGATTCAAACTGAATTGGGTGAGCTTTCTGAGCAAGGTTTATTGGCTTATCAATGGATTGACCATGTAAGAAAAATAGTGCGTTGTCAATACAAGCAGTACCCTGACGGTAGTATCGGTTTTGAACTCGGAAACTACGATGCATCGCATCCATTGATCATTGATCCAGTGCTCGTTTTTGCCACCTATAACGGCGCGGTATCTGATAATTTTGGCATGACCGCAACCTACGGATATGATGGTTCCGCTTATGCAGCAGGTGTGGTATATGGCAATAATTTTCCTTTACCGAGTCTCAATAGTTTTGATGTTAGCTCCAATTTTACAGCCCTTAGCGGAACCTATGGCATTACGGATGTTTTTGTAACGCGTTATTCGCCAGATGGCACCAACATGTTGTGGTCTTCTTTTTTAGGAGGAGGAGATAACAACCAGGGTACCGAAACAGCGCATAGTTTGGTTTGCGATTCCTTGAATAATATTTATTTATTTGGGGCCACTTCGAGCACAGACTTTCCTGTCAGTTTAGGAGCATTTCAGCCCACACATGCTGGTGGCACGCCCAATACTAATTTCTTTTACAACGGCGTTTATTTTGGTACACAAGGCAGTGACATCTTTGTTTCTAAGCTCAGTGCCAATGGTCAAAATTTATTGGCCTCTACATATGTCGGAGGCAATCAAAACGATGGCGTTTCGTACCGCTCTTTAGGCTTGCCTTATTCATCTGTTGCGGCATACGATTCACTTACTACGAATTATGGCGATCAATTCAGAGGAGAAATATACTTAGATCAGCAAGGCAATATTCTTGTAGCCAGTTGTACGAGATCGGCAAATTTCCCAACACAAAATGCATTTCAAAGCACCAAAGGAGTAGGACAAGATGCCGTGATTTTCAGGCTCAATAATGCCATGACAAACCTACAATTTGCTTCATTCTATGGCGGCAATAAAGACGATGCGGCCTATTCCGTCAAGACTGATACATTAGGGGCCATTGTATTTGCGGGGGGCACTTCTTCGAATAATTTACTCGGCACGTCTGGAGCCTATCAAAGCAACTACAACGGAGGTAAAACAGATGGTTTTGTTGCCAAACTCAACGCACAAGGAAATAGTATTCTAAAAGCAAGTTACATCGGTACTAGTAACTACGATCAGGCCTTTTTTGTAGAAATTGACCGCAATAACCAAATCTTTTTATTGGGACAGTCCGTAGGGGGAGTTTTCCCAGTAAACAACGCACCGTATAGCAATCCCGGGAGTAGTCAGTTTGTCATTAAGCTCAATAATCAACTCACCACCAACCTTGCATCTACCGTCATCGGTAACGGTTCGAGCCAAATTAATATTTCGCCAGCGGCATTTCTTGTCGATATCTGCGGCAATATTTACATTTCTGGATGGGGAGCAAATATTTTGCAAAGCACGCCTTTAAGCGCAATGCCCGTGAGCTCCAATGCCTTTCAGTCAACAACCACCGGATTCGACTTTTACTTAATGGTCTTGCAAAACAACATGACTGGTTTGCTTTATGGCTCTTATTTAGGAGGACCTATCGCGCACGAACACGTAGACGGCGGAACTTCGCGTTTTGACAAGAACGGCGTGGTGTATCAGTCTGTTTGTGGGGGTTGTGGAGGTCATTCAGATTTTCCAACCTCTGCTGGTGTTTGGTCCAATACCAACAATAGTGCTAATTGCAATAATTTGGTTTTCAAATTTGATTTTGAACTCATCCCAAGCGCAGAATTTTCTAGCTCTGTAGTCCAGGGCTGTGAAGATTTAACCGTGACTTTTCAGAATACCTCAACCCAATGGGATGCTTATCTCTGGGATTTCGGTAACGGCGACACCACCTCCATTATTTTTAATCCAACCATTATATTTGAAAATCCCGGAACCTACGGTATTAATTTATATGTCACTGATAGTGTTTGTCTCATCACGGACACTGCTCAGATTCAAATTTTAGTGCTAGATTCCATTGCGCTCAACCTCAATGACACCATAAGCTTGTGTAGTTCAAATCCCTTTATACTTGTTGCCCAAACCAATGGTACAGCCAATCAATTTGTTTGGTCTACTTCACCAAGTCTGAGTCCGGCCTTAAATAATCCACAAGATTCGACGGTGCTTGTTGCACAAGATGGATGGTATTATTGTCAGGCAAGCAATGGGTTTTGCAATGTTACTGATTCTGTTTACCTCGCTTTTAACACCCCTTTACAAGCAGATTTTTCAGTTTCAGATACTTTAGGCTGCGCTCCTTTTACGCTCCAAATACAAAATAATTCTACCACCACAACAAGCTTTATGTGGGATTTCGGCAACGGAATTCAAGACTCCACGACCTTTGAACCACTCTTAACCTTTACGCAACCCGGTACCTATCAAATTGCTTTGCTGATCTCCGATTCGATTTGTCAGGGTTCTGCTAGTGCAACTTTGCAAATAGAAGTGGGCCCCGCGTTAACAGTTCAGGCCCCCAATGATTTATTGTTGTGTTCGTCCATAGATACCACGCTCAGCGCCGTCACCTCTGGCATTTATAATTCATTGATTTGGTCCTCTAATTCACAATTTTCAGATACTTTAAACTTACAGGGTGCGAACAACCTTTATTTAGTGGACCCTCAAAATGGCTATTATTATGTGCAAATTGCATCTGACTACTGCGTCTCAATTGATAGCGTTCAGGTTTTAATTCAAGCACAAGATATCAATCTCAGCGGACCATCAAATAGCTGTATCGGCACACCATTTGAATTGCTACTCAATTTAGGTGTTACCCCTCAGCAAATAACTTGGTCGCCAGCAGCAGTGATCAATTCAGGACAGGGGCAGCAAACCGTGAGTGTGTCGCTCAATCAGGCACAAAATATTTATGTCACTGTTCAGACCGCGCAAAATTGTGTATTGCAAGATTCCATCTTTGTCAATGTTTCTCCATTGAATCCTCTGAGCGTTGTAGCAACTGCTAATCCATTGGTCATCTTGCCAAATACGTCCACGCAATTACTCGGGCAGCCTACTGGGCCCTATAATTTTTCCTGGACGCCTGCCACCAATTTGAGTGCAACTAATGTTCAAAATCCTACTGCAATCTTAGCTGAAACGAGCATTTTTACGCTACAAGTTTCCGACGGCATTTGTAGCGGATCGGATACCGTCTTGATCAAAGTTTATGACAGCATTTGCCAGGCGCCTTTTGTTTATATTCCGAATGCCTTCAGCCCAAACAAAGATGGTAAAAACGATCAGTTATTCGTCAGAGGCCAGTACATCTATGAATTTGTATTCAGGGTCTATGATCGCTGGGGTGAGTTGGTTTGGGAAACAAACAAATTAAATGAAGGCTGGGATGGCACCTATAAAGGAAAACTCCTTGACCCCGATGTTTATGATTATTACCTCCAAGTAACTTGCGTCGGTGGCCTAGAAAATATCATCAAAGGAAACGTTACACTCATTCGATAAACATGAAAAAAATCATTACATCAAAATCTGAAAAATTTTTAGAAAGCTATCTTAATAATGCCAGCCCGACTGGTTTTGAAACCTCTGGTCAACAACTTTGGCTCGATTACCTGAAGCCTTACATTGATGATTATATTACAGATGCTTACGGTTCAGTAGCAGGCATCATCAATCCGGGACATGAATACAAGGTGGTCATCGAGGCACACGCCGACGAAATTTCATGGTTCGTGCATTACATTACCAAAGATGGATTTATTTATTTGCGCCGAAATGGCGGTTCGGATCACATGATTGCGCCGTCTAAGCGTGTCAACATCCATACGGATAAGGGTTTGGTGAAAGCAGTTTTTGGTTGGCCAGCCATTCACATGCGCCAGCAGAAAGAAGAAACACCAAGCATGAAAAATATATTCTTGGACTGTGGTTGTTCAAGTAAAGAAGAGGTCGAAAAATTAGGTGTTCATGTAGGTTGTGTGGCCACTTTTGAAGACGAGTTCATGATCCTGAACAAAAACAAATATGTTGGTCGTGCACTTGACAACCGAGTAGGGGGATTCATGATCGCTGAGGTAGCTCGTTTACTCAAAGAAAACAAAAAGAAATTGCCTTTTACGCTCTATGTGGTTAATTCTGTGCAAGAAGAAATCGGCTTAAGAGGAGCTGAAATGATGGCGCACCGCATCAAACCGGATTTAGCGCTCATTACCGATGTTTGCCATGATACAGGGACTCCTATGGTTGATAAAATTGAAAACGGCGATCAGCAAGGTGGCAAAGGGCCAGTACTCACATATGGTCCGGCGGTGCAAAATAAATTCTTGCGTCATATCATTGCAACAGCGGAGGCCTCCAAAATTCCTTTCCAAAGAGCTGCTGTCTCAAGATCAACAGGGACAGACACGGATGCCTTTGCTTACTCGAACGAAGGCGTCACAAGTGCACTCATTTCATTGCCATTGCGCTACATGCACACAACTGTTGAAATGGTTCAAAAAGAGGATGTGGAAAATTGTATCCGCTTGATTTATGAAACGATTTTGAACGTCAAAGCGGGTCAAGACTTCAGAACGATAAAGTAGTTCGGATTAAGTTAATTTGATTTGAAGGTCTTCAAGTTCGATTAAATCACCAACAACGAGTTTGGCGCGTTTGCGCATTTCAACTTCACCGTTGCGCAAAATAAGTCCTTCTTCAACAATTGCTTTGGCTTGACCGCCTGTTTCAGCAATACCCATGGCTTTGAGTAAGCCGATGAGTTCGATGTAAGCGCCTTCTATCTGAAATTCTTGCATGGCTTATTTTGATTTAAGCTCCATGGCTTTTAAAGTATTCATCATTAAGGAGGCGATGGTCATTGGGCCAACACCACCAGGTACCGGTGAAATATAGCTTGTTTTTTCTGCTACCTCGTCAAATTTAACGTCTCCGACCAAACGCCATCCGCGCTCGCGCGTGCTATCTTCAACACGGGTAGTTCCAACATCAATGATAACAGCTCCGTCTTTCACCATGTCGGCTGTTACAAAATTTGGCTTGCCAATGGCAGCAATCAAAATATCAGCTTCGCGGCAAAGTGCTTTGATATTTTTGGTTTTTGAGTGCGCCAACGTTACTGTACAATTTCCAGGGTTGGTATTGCGCGCAAGCATAATTGAAAGTGGTGTACCTACAATATTACTGCGTCCGAGAATGACACAATTTTTACCTTCGGTTTCAATATTGTTGCGACGTAAAAGTTCCATGATGCCGGCAGGGGTTGCTGGTAAGAACCCGGGTAAATTCAGGATCATGTTGCCCAGATTTCTTGGATGAAAACCGTCTACATCTTTTTTAGGGTCGATTGCTTGCGTAATCTTGAGTTCGTCGATATGCTTTGGTAAAGGCAATTGCACGATAAAGCCATCAATACTTCTGTCTTCATTGAGGCGCTGAACTTTTTCAAGTAAGATGTCTTCAGGCACAGTTTCGTCATAACGAATGAGCGTACTTTCAAAACCGATAGCCTCACAAGCTTTGACTTTTGAAGTGACATAAGAGACTGATCCGCCATCATTTCCGACCAAAATGGCAGCCAAATGTGGAATTTTTTGTCCGGCTGTTTTTCTGGCTTGAACCGCTTCTTTGAGTTCGGCTTGAATTTGTGCTGCAGTGGCTTTTCCGTCGAGTAACTTCATCTGAAAATTTTTGCAAAGATACAAAGAAGCAATGAGGGTGCAAATCCCGTATCTTTGTTAGAAATATCGAGCTATGAAAAGTTTACTTACTTTTTTAATTTTAATGCCTCAATTGCTTTTTGCACAATTACAATACCAAGGATCAGAATTGGGTCTTGAGCCTTACATTGGTTTTTCGAATGTTGGCGGTGCATTGGGCGGAGAATTGAAATACGCAGCAAGGTTATCAGAAAACTTATTGGTTGGCCCATCATTTCGTGTGCAGCGCATTTGGTCCAATAATCTTGGCATACAAAGTAGCATGACCACTTGGGGCGCTGGAGCCTTTGCACACCTGCGGTATCAAGAAAAAATATTTGGTGGCGTAGAATTTCAATACCTCAAAAGTCCTTTTAGTTTTGCCAATCCGCTAGAAGTCGTTAAACCGTGGTCTCCAACCTTAATGGTTGGGGGTGGATTTTATCTCAAGTTAGGAGATAAACTGCGCCTCAATGCGGCTTTGTTTTACGACGTCATCAATGCGCCAAATAGCCCCTTTCGCAGTAGTTACTCCTTCAAAATCAAAAATGAATACGGACAAGTAGTTCGCATTCTACCAATCATTTACAGACTCACATTCTTTATACCCCTCGATCAACAATAATGAAAATAGGCATCGTACTTTACCCGACATTTGGCGGAAGTGGCGTCGTGGCAACCGAACTCGGTAAAGCTTTGGCAGCTAAAGGCCATCAAGTTCACTTCATTACCTATTCTCAACCGGTTCGATTGGGTTCATTTCGTGAAAATATTTTTTATCACGAGGTATCAATCACAGACTATCCATTGTTTGACTTCCAGCCTTATGAAACGCAGCTTGCCAGTAAAATGGTAGATGTCGTCAAATACGAGCGCCTCGATATTTTGCACGTGCATTATGCCATTCCTCATGCTTCGGCCGCATTTATGGCACAGCAAATTTTAAAGGCAGAAGGGATTCAAATTCCATTTGTCACTACACTGCATGGTACAGATATCACGCTCGTTGGAAAAGATCCTTCCTTTGAGCCTGTCATTACTTTTTGCATCAATCAGTCCGATGCGGTAACGGCGGTTTCTGAAAGCCTAAAACGAGATACCTTGGCACATTTTAAGGTCAACAATGAAATTCAAGTGATTGCCAATTTTGTTCCACCTTTACCCACAGACGCTGACCAACGCCAATACATTCGTTCCAAATATGCGCCTGATGACCAAGCAATTATATGTCATGTTTCCAATTTTCGTCCTGTAAAAAGAACGGAGGACGTGATCCAGGTTTTTGCTAAAGTACGGGCCAATCAGCCTTGTAAACTTATTCTAGTCGGTGATGGCCCAGATCGTTATGCCTGTGAGCGCTTGTGTCGTGAGCTTCAATTGTGTAATGATGTCATATTTTTAGGTAAGGTCAGAGATACTGCACATGTCATGGAAATCGCAGACGTCTTTTTGTTGCCCTCCGAAACAGAGAGTTTTGGTTTGGCGGCGCTTGAAGCGATGGCAGTAGGTGTCCCGGTTGTTTCTTCAAATACGGGTGGGATTCCAGAAGTCAATATTCACGGAGAATCTGGTTTTTTATCAGATGTTGGGGATATTGAAGATATGGCAAAAAACCTGATTTATTTGCTGCAGCCTGAAGTTCTCAAGCGCTTTAAAACAGCTGCACTGGAGCGGTCAAAAGTGTTTAGTTTAGAGCAAATTTTACCTCAGTACGAAGCATTATATCGTAAATTAGTCCAAACGAAGTCATGAAAATAGGAGTTTTACTTTCTGGTTGCGGCGTCTATGATGGTGCCGAAATTCAAGAAGCAGTTTTGACCTTACTTGAAATCGAACGCATTGGCGCGGAGGCGGTTTGTATTGGCATCAATGATGCACAACACCATGTGGTGAATCACTTGACAGGTGAAGTACAACAGCAGCAACGAAACATGCTAGAAGAAGCCGCAAGAATTGCACGAGGCAATATCGTCGATATTGCTCAAGTTGTCCCAGCCGATATCGATGCACTTGTGATACCGGGTGGCTTTGGCAGCGCGAAAAATTTCAGTAATTGGGCGTTCAATGGTCCTGAGGGCACCTTAAGATCAGATGTCAAGCTTTTATTGGTCAATCTATACAATGTAGGAAAGCCAATTGTTGCCCTTTGTGTCAGTCCAATTCTTTTGGCACTTGCCTTGCCAAATTCTTCCCTGCAGCTTACCCTAGGGCATACCGCGGATCCTTCGTCCTATCAAATACAAGATTTTAATGATGGGCTAAGTGCTTTGGGTGCAACGCCGAAGAACATCAAACTTGGTGATGTTTTAGTAGACACTGAAAACCGCTTGATTACAGCTCCATGTTACATGATGGATGCAACAATACTTCAGATTCAGCAAAATATTCAAAACGCACTCAACGCCCTCATTCAACTACTTGAAGCCTGATCAACAACATATTGATAATTGGTTGAATGCGCGAAAAGCACAACGAAAACTCAGAAATCCAGAAGAGTTACTCCTCGGGATTCAAACAGGTTCGCGCGCGGCGCTTAGTGCAGCAATTACGCTTGTCGAGAGTGAAAATCCTCAAGACAGAATTCTAGCAAATGCCCTTCTCAAGGAATGTAAAAAAGTTGCGAAATCTGCCAAGCGCATCGGAATAACAGGTGTGCCCGGAGTCGGAAAAAGTACATTCATTGAAAGTTTTGGTCTTGAACTACTCAGAAAAGGACTCAAAATTGCCGTTTTGGCCATTGATCCTTCGTCTTCGGTTACAGGCGGGAGTATTCTTGGAGACAAAACACGAATGGAACAGTTATCGCAAGAAACGGCTGTTTTTATTCGCCCGAGCGCTGCCGGAAAAACACTCGGAGGTGTGGCTAAGCATACGAGGGAAGCCATTTTACTTTGTGAAGCGGCAGGCTACGACATCATTATCATTGAAACAGTAGGTGTAGGGCAATCTGAAACAGTGGTGCACGGCATGGTCGATTTCTTTATGCTCTTAATGTTAGCAGGTGCAGGCGATGAATTACAAGGCATGAAACGCGGTATCATGGAGCTTGCCGATTCCGTGATCATCAACAAAGCCGATGGTTCCAACGAGGTAGCCGCAAAAAATGCACGCACCCAATATGCCAGTGCGCTTCATATTTTTGCCCAACGCCCGGATGCTTGGCACGTTCCTGTATTATGTGCTTCTGGATTAAATGGTCAGGGTTTGTCAGAAATTTGGCAGCAAATTGAAAAATTCTATCTTCACATGGAATTGGGTGGGTTTTTAGCCGCCAAGCGGACTCAGCAAGAAGTTCAATTATTTGAGCAACTCATTGAAGAAACACTCAGACTGCAGTTCATGACAGACGCCACTCAACAAGTGAAATACGACACTTTAAAAGCGCAATTGTTGCATGGCGAATTAATGGCTTACGAAGCCATTGACATGCTCTTTCAAAATAAATCAATCTAAACTTTAAGTGCTTTCAATACTTGAATGCGCTGATCTCCATTGTAAATTTCAATCCAATAGATACCCGCGCGTTCTTGCAATAAATCAAGTTCATAGCTCGTCTCATTTGGAAGTTCAATTGTCTTGATGACGCGGCCATGTAAATCCCTCACAATTAAGCGGCATTCACTCGCGGCTTGAGCCGAATTATTCGACACCAAAAAAAGCTGGCTACTCGGGTTAGGATGCAAGTTGAAAACCAAATCTTGAGGAGCGGGTGGGATAGGAATGGCGGTAAACACAGCTGTAAAAGTTTGGGTACTTTGCGTCACATTCACTACTAAAGAATCTTGTAAAGAATCTGAAATATTGGCAGCAGCTACCCAATGAGAAAACACAAAGCCAGGCTTGGCATGGGCTTCAAGCTGAATCGGAACGCCATCAAAGTAAGTGCCGCTCCAAGGTAAATTTTGTGGTTCAATAGTGTTGAGTTGTATGGTGCCAGCTTCCGCAGGAAATACAGCTAGTTCGACCTGAACTTTTTTAGTTAAATTAAACACTTGTCTTAACTGATTGAAAACGAAGGTAGACCTACAAAGTAATTGATCTCTGAACATTTCGTGATCGGCAGTGAAGGCAGCCATTTGTGCTGAAATATTGTTTGGATCTCCCCAACGTGCAAATTGCAATGGCATTTCGGGTAACATTGATTCGTAAAATTGTTGTTCTGTATGGAGTAAAATTTCTTGTCGATAACTCGTGTTCATCAAATCTGCAAAACGGTTGATAAAGTAATTGCGGTAGGCGATGTTTTCAATACTTTGCTTCCAAATATTGATATATGGATTACTCTCGGGTTGTCCCAACATATGGTTGAGGTGATTGTCCGTGCAATTGGTCCAACCATTTGGTTGTAAAGATAATTCGAGGTCGATGAGCGCAAAACGCCAGCGCATATTTGTTTGATCTGACCGATAAATTTTAATGTTATTCCCGGGCCAATCGACATTTCCCATCCACGATTCAGCGATAATGTAGTCGGTGTAATGTTTCATGTCAAAGTACTGATCGGCGGCTTGCCAATAATTACTTTGACTAGGATCAAGCGCATCAAAATTGGTATAGGCATTCCAAAAATTGTCTACATCTCCTTCAACAGCGCGCAAAATCAAGTTGTACCAATAACTCAAGGAGAGTAGTTCAACTGAATCTTTGTTGGCTTGGTCGTGCTGCTCAAAATATTCGGTATTAAATTTCTCTCTAAGTTCGTATAAGCCGAAATACGAGCCGTTGATATAGACACTAACAGGCCTATAGCTCGAATAATAGTTTTGAGTACCTTCACTCATCATGCGTACTTGTGAGGCATCTTTGTACGGTAACTTTAAATATTGATTAGAACCATTTCTGAGGTAAATCTCACTGTATTTATTGCGGTTTGGGCGATCGGGTAGTAGGTTCAAAAACCAAGATTCACCGCCGTAAATACCGTGGTTAAATATCAAACGAAATGAATGTTGGGGCTGAGACCTGCTTCCTCCAGCGCCACCGTCAACTCTAATTGCAGCTTTTCCTTGCATCAAGACCGGATGCGTTGCACCGGTGTCTAGCAAAATAGCATGGGCAGGGCGGAGCCAATCCATAGACCAATTGTCAAAAATACCAGTGGCACCAAATAAATTTGTATTTGGTGTGGAAACCAATAGAATAGGTGTAGTATGTGAAACATTGAAAACATAAGTGCCTACTGCTTGATCGCTCGGGAGTAAATTGCTGTTGGCATTGAGTGGCACAACACGTGCCCGCAACACTTTATTCGTTGAGATGCCGATGGGTGTTGAATAAACTGCTGAATTAATAGTTGGATCTTGACCGTTGAGGGTATAAACAAGTTTGGCCACTGCAGGATCAAAATTGGCGGTGATGCTTACCGTTTGGGGCCCGCTATACAAACCTCCTTGTAACGAAAGTTGAGGTCTGGTTAAAGTATCTGTAAAAACAATGGTTCCATTATTGCTTTGCGCCACGGTAGGTTGCATCCATACAATATTTGTAGTACCATTTGGAAATCGTCCTATTGAGACATTTGGTTGCGGGCAGCTCACCTCAAGTTGATCTTTTAATGCACTATTGGCATCAAATAAATAGACGGTTTCACCTTGCCCATCTAGTTTGAAATTGGTGTGTAATTGCTCACCCTGTAAAGGATAGAACTCCGAACTTAATTCATTGGCTTGCGTTTGGTTTAAAGCAATTTCAATGTAATCATAAAGCTCTCCAACAGTACTTGCTACTTGGAAAGCTAAAGAATTGATAGGCCCTGCACTTAGCCCGGCAGCCTGCAGTTCAGTAGCCCTAATTAAAATTTGATGCCTGGCTCCCCAATACCAGTTGCCATAGGGAGCAGGATAATCCGTATTACTATTGGTGGTGGTCCCGGTTCCGATGACGACATTATTGAGTTTGATATTTGGTCTTTGGTTGTAAACTTGACCAGCATTGTTACTGCAAGCAGCTGGAGAACCATCTACAAAACTTGCCATGCAAGAAGCGTAAGCAGTAGCACTTTGATAAAAAACAGAATTTTCAGTGTAGCCGGTGTTATTATAGGAACAAACATTAATAAGAAGGTTGGAAGTCCCGTCCCAGATAAAATTGGCATTCAATTGGTGGGTATTCCAACCAGTGCTCGGTTGAAAGCTATTGAAGGTACCAGAGATGGTGAATGGAGGCGTACCTAATTTGTCTTTTCCGCTGCAAAAAATCCTGAGAAAAGCATTCGGGTTCAGGTTTACAGACGGTAGATTCCAAGCTGTTGCTGCATTGAGTTGATCACTCAATTTCCAATTTTGCAAATTGATGGCGTTAGTGCTTGCATTGTATAATTCTATCCAGTCTGGGTAGTCACCGCGCTCATCACTGACGATATTCCCATTTTTATTGCAGCCCTCATTTATGCTTACTTGGGCGCTAATGAAGGTTGAGTAGAAAGTTAAAAAGAACCAGATACAGTAAGAAAAGTGCAATTTCATGGCTCTAAAATAACGAAAAAAGGCCGGCTTTCGCCGACCTTTTTGAAGCTTCAAAAGCAAAATAATTACTGAAAAATCTGAATTGATTTTCTGAGTACTTTTTCAGCACCTTTTAATTCAAGAATATAAGTTCCAGTGGCAACATTACTTACTTTAATTTCTTGCGCGTTTGCTCCGAGTGAAATTGTTTCAAAAGCAATACGCTGTCCAAGTTGATTGTATAGTGCGATTTGCTCAACAGCAGCACCTACAATAAACATGTCACCATTACTTGGATTTGGATAGACAACAGTCTCTTCAAGATTTTGTGTTTCCATGCCAACCAAAGAACTAACTACAATGGTATCTGTGTAGGTACATCCAGAGGCATCGGTGATCGTCACAATATAGTTTCCTCCATCCAAATTGGTGAGGTCTTCTGTAGTGGCATTGTTGTCCCAATTAAATGTATAAGGACTTGTTGAACCGCTAACGCTGAGGTCAATGGCACCATCTGTTCCAAAAATGGCAGGTGTTACCGCTGCACTCACGGTCCAAGCTGCAGGTTCAACTACTGTTGCAGCAGCACTTGTACTACAACCGTAGGCATCCGTCACCACACAAGAATATGCGCCTTCGCCTAAACCTGATAAAGTAGCGGTACTCACTGTAGATCCAGCCCAATCATAAGTATATGGCGCAAGACCACCTGTAGCAGCAACCGTAACACTACCAGTGTTTGTTCCATAACACAACGGGTTAGAAGCACTTGCTGTTGCAGCAATATTGCTAACAGCCAGAACAGTCACCACTGTATCAGTACAGCCTAAACCATCTGTAACAACACAAGTGTAGGTTCCTGGGCCAACTGAAGTCACATATGTACTTGTATTATTTGTACCAATCCATTGATAAGTGTAAGGTGTCACACCACTTGCTGCACTTATTTCTAAGTTGCCAGTTTGTGTACTGTTACACAATACATCCGTACCATTCATGGTTCCAGTTATGTTGGATAATTCAACAACCGTGTCATTGAAAATCACGATACAACCTGTAGCGTCGGAAACCGTTACTTGGTAAGCGCCTGCTGGAATATTACTCAAGGTTGCAGATGTTCCTAGGTTGTTTGTCCATGCGTAAACGTACGGCGTTACACCTTGGCTCGCTGTGAGTGCAATGCTACCAGTTGATTGCCCGCCACAAGTTACATCTTGCGTAACGGCACTAACCGTCAGGTTAGACTGACTTGGGACAACAACATTAAAGGTCAACGGGCAGCCGTTTACATCAGATAGCGTAAGGCTGTATTGACCAGCTGCAACATTACTAATTGTTGGCGTTGTGTTTCCATTAGCCCAGTTGAAGTTGATGTTACCTGTACCACCTGTAGTGCTTACTGTGGCGGCTCCGTCATTGGCACCACAAGATGCCGCAGTTGTGGCAACCGTTTGGTTGTAAGCTACACATGCTTTGAAAATCGGATTAACAACGAAAGAATAGTTGATAGAAGCTGGTGATTGCCAGTTACCTGAGTTCGATTGATCCCAACGGTAATAGGTCATGCCAGGGGTGCTGTAGTCTGTAGATGTAGCCAAACGAATATTTCCGATACTAGAAGAAGCTTGATAGACACCAACAAAATAGGTCCCTGGTGTGAGGTTCAATGTTCCTCCTGAAATTGGCAATTTGATCACCGCACCGTTAAGGTTATCGGCTGCGGTTGTTGTATAAGTAACCGTTGATGCAATAGGCGTGAGGTTAGGAACCATTGCACCAGTTGTTGCATTGAGCGTGGTGCCATAGATATTGACACTAGCCACATATCCAACTGGTGTTCCTGGATTCAACACAAACATGACAGAATCAAGGAAGTCGTTTTGAGCTAACACGTAATTGTTACCAAATACAATATTGTTAGCTACTGTAGTTGCATTTAAACCAAGGGAACCTGTGATGCCTACCGTGCGGGACATTTCGGCTGTCGTTCTGCTAAATGTGGTGGTCTTGCTATTGTTTTGTGGGATTTGATCACCAATGTTATTGAATACGTAATCGATGGTGTAGGCACCCAACGCGGTAACATTATAATTGGCAACAGTAAAGGTGTCTATTTGCCCACTTGTAAGATCTTGTGCGGCACTAGTAGCTGTGTAGATCGTAGCGTTTGAAGCATCCTTAACGGTTACTGTCATCGTTACACCAGTTACGGTTGCGGTACCAAGGTTGACTGCACGTGCCCAAAATTGAAGATCATTTCCACTCAATGACTGACGCGTATGTATTTTTGTGTTTTCGCCTCCTGGGTTACGATTGTTCAAGAATGCAATTTCACTCGTTGGATCAGAACCAAATTTTGGACGCATCATAAATACAACATTGACGCCATAGGTCTCTGTACTGGTCCATGCTCCGGTACCTACTTTGATCACACTTTTTGTGGCTGTGTGTGTGGCTGAACTTACTCCGAGTGCGAAACCAGCAGTACCAGCATGATTCACAACAAATAGAAATTCAGAACCAGCGGTAACTGCCAGTGGGGTCGTAAAAGTATGGTATTTCCAACCTGCACCATTTGCAGTGATGCTTGGGCCTGTATAAACAGGATTTGTACTTACAACACCGTTAGTAACGGAATATACTAAGATATTGTACGCTTGGGTTGTCGAGGTACTTGCGATATAATAGGCCACGCCTGTGACGTTATCGGCGCCATAGAAATTGTAGAAATTACCTTGTTTCCAAGTAAAGTTTGTGGAACTCCAGTTATAACCGGTGAGATACGTATTGTTATCACGGGCATAATAATTGAAGTCTAGCGTTAAATTTTGAGTAGTGACATCATTCGAAGTGACGCCATCGACCTGCGTTTGGGTTTTAGTATACTTGACAAGATATGATTTAGATGCAGTAAGAACGGGTGCCCATGTGCCACAAGAAATAACCTGAGAAGCTCCGATTCCGAGTGTTATTGGAGTGCTGGTTAGTGTTTGAACAGGGGTCGTTGTATTTGGTAATTCGAAAATTTCTGTAGTCAGTACTACATTTGTTAAGGAAGAACCACTAAAGTTATTTACCGTCGCTCCAAATGGAATACCTGCGCTTGCTTGAGATATTGGAATGCGCGTGTAACGATTGGTTACGTAGGTAATCCCTGCGTCATTATTCATAGGGAGTGCCGTAAACGTAAAGTTCCAGGTAAAGCCTGTGGCTTCCCATTGGTTGTCCCATTCGAAATAATAAGTATTTCCAGTGGTAACAATAATGTTTTCGATTTTTGAAGCATAGGCAGTAGTTCCTGTCGAAATACAGCCAGCAAAATCATCATTGTTGGCAACCGGAGTAAGTGCTGCGCATGAGCCAGACCAGACCCACAAGCGCGTATCGGCACCTCCACCACATGAGTTGATGTTGAGGATGCCGTTTGATGTTGGGGTGTAGGCATACCAGCCCGCCGTTAACGCAACACCATTGCCATTGAGACCGGGTGTTGATGGCGTACCTACCAATGTACTGGCGGTAAATGTGCCGGGTGTTACGGGCAGTGCTGTCGCACAAGTAAGACCCTGTGCATTGGCTTGCCACCCAACTACCAATGCCAAAATGGCATAGAGTAAGTGTAAGGATTTTTTCATAAT
The DNA here is from genome assembly GCA_964414045.1 of uncultured Lishizhenia sp. Classification (GTDB taxonomy): domain Bacteria; phylum Bacteroidota; class Bacteroidia; order Flavobacteriales_D; family Crocinitomicaceae; genus UBA952. The sequence goes on from CAYPVA010000022.1 coordinate 16,901, forward strand.
AAGTTGTTTTTTAGGTTAGTAGTCCCAAATTAACAAATTATTATGAGAAAAGTTTAGAAATTCAAAAGGATAATTTTATTTCGCAATAATTTGATTTCGCCTTTTGTTTCTAATTGCTTCAACAACCGGGAAATGACAACCCTCGAAGAATGTAAATCATCGGCGACTTGTTGGTGTGTGTGGTTGATTTCTACGCTACCTAGAATTTTTGCTTGATCGGAAAGGTATTTCAATAAACGCTGGTCAAGATTCATGAATGCGATGGCATCTATGCTCTCCATTAGTTCGATCATTCTGGAATGGTAACTACTTAAAATATACTGCCGCCAAGACTTGTATTGATCCATCCAGTGTTCCATATTTTCTGCCGGAAACATTAACAATAATGAAGGCTCCATCGATGTAGCTTTAATTTGACTATCGATTTTTCTGGTGCAACATTGCAAGGACATCGCGCAGGTATCGCCGCCTTCTATATAGTACAGAAGTAGCTCCTCTCCATTGTCATTTTCTCTTGATATTTTAATGGAGCCCTCAATCACAATCGGGATCATTTGAAGGTGGTCTCCGACATTGACGACAATTTCATCAGTCGCGGTTTCACGTACTTTGGCAACTTGAGCCATTTCTTCGAGTAAACCATCTTCTAGGACATAGCCCAAATGTTCTTTGAGCAGCTGCAATTTATTTTCTAATCTTAGCATTGGGATTGAAAGAAATGAAAAAATTGGCCCAAATAATCTTTGATAAGGCGAAAAGGTAAGGCGAAAGAACTATTGTGAAAAATACAACCAGACCAATTTGCCACCATGCCGATAACCATGGAAACCAAAGGTTACAAGATGTCCAGATGGTTACAAAAAGTGCAACCCCTAAAGCATATGATACATACATGGCGCCATAATAAAAACCAGGCTCTCTTTCATATTTTAAGTTACATACATCGCAGTGTTGACGCACATCGCCCAGATGTTTGAAATCATAGGGGTGTGACACGAGAAATTGTCCTTCTTGACACTGAGGGCACTTCATCTTTGAAATGCTATACATTTTGCTTCCTTTTCCAAAAATCATACATCAAA
>CAYPVA010000023.1:0-17767 GCA_964414045.1 uncultured Lishizhenia sp.
AGGAAGTCATTCGTGCTGCCTACAAACAAAGAATGCAAAGCCAACAATTGTAACATATTAATGGTTTTCACGTATATCGAAAGGAGCTCAATGCTCCTTTTTTTATGCTCCAAAAATTTGAAACATATCTGCGCCAAGAAAAGCGATATTCTCCACACACTTGTTTGGCATATCTGCAAGATCTTGCACAATTTAGCACTTACAATCAATGTGCAAACCTTTCGGATTGGCAAGAGCAAAATATAGCTACCGTTCGTTCTTGGATGGTGCATCTTATTGACAATGGTGTTTCTAACCGCAGTGTCAACAGAAAATTAGCGGCCTTACGCACTTTTTTCAAATGGTTACAAAAAGAGGGAAAAATTCAAACAAGCCCAATGAGTAGGGTTCAGGGACCAAAGAGCGAAAAGCGTCTGCCTGTGTTTGTAAAGGAACAAGAATTACAAGAAAACAGAACCCAACCGTTATTTACAGATAATTTCGAAGGTCTTCGTTCGCGTCTGATTGTCGAACTTTTTTACCAAACAGGTATTCGTCTTTCAGAACTCATCGCACTTAAGGACGCAGCAATTTCGACTCAAAGCATCAAAGTACTCGGTAAAAGAAACAAGGAAAGAGTCATTCCAATTGCACCTGAGTTATCGTTGTTGATAGCGCGCTTTCAACACATTAAAAAATCCATGGGCCTCGATCATCCAAATTTATTATTGCGTGAAAACAATGAGCCGCTCTATCCACAATTGGTTTACCGCTTGGTTAAATCGGTTCTCACGACCATTAGCGCAGTTGAGAAGCAAAGTCCACATGTTTTGAGGCATACTTTTGCAACACACATGCTCAATAATGGCGCAGGTTTAGAAACCCTCAAAGATCTTTTGGGACACGCTAATTTGTCTGCGACACAAGTCTATACCCACAACTCTTTTGCTCAATTAAAGCAAGCTTATCAAACTGCACATCCAAGGGCAGTGAAAACAAGTTAATTTAACTTGTAACGAGTTGAATTTGCCTATCTTTGCGGCATAAATTAAGTTATGAAATTAGCAACAGTAGGAAGTGTGGCTTTTGATGCCATTGAAACCCCATTTGGAAAGACAGATAAAATCGTAGGTGGCGCCGGAACATACATCGCTTTGGCCTCTTCATTTTTTGTCAAAGAACAGAGCCTGATATCTGTTGTAGGTGAAGATTTCCCTCAGGATGTTTTGACCGAGCTCGCGTCAAAAGGAGTGGATATCAGTGGTGTGGAAGTAAAAAAAGGTGAAAAGACATTTTTTTGGTCAGGTCGCTACCACAACGACCTAAATTCCAGAGATACATTAATTACAGAACTGAACGTACTCGCCGATTTCAAGCCGGTTGTCCCGACTAAAGCCCTAGATGCTTCCTTTCTGATGCTAGGTAACCTGAGCCCAGATGTTCAGCTATCCGTTATTCAACAAATGAAACAACGTCCGAAGCTTATCGCCATGGACACCATGAATTTTTGGATGGATATCGCACTCGATAGCCTTAAAGAAACATTAAAACATATTGATGTACTCATCATCAACGACGAAGAAGCGCGCCAACTTTCAGGCGTTTATTCCTTGAGAAAAGCTGCCAAAATTATTCGCGAAATGGGCCCTTCCATTCTCATTATCAAAAAAGGAGAACACGGTGCCTTGCTCTTTCATGAACAGGATATTTTTTATGCTCCTGCACTTCCACTCGAAGAAGTTTTTGACCCAACAGGTGCTGGCGACACTTTCGCTGGTGGCTTTATGGGGTATCTTGCCGCTGCAGAACGAATCGACTTTGACAACATGAAACGCGCAATAATTGCTGGTTCTGCGCTTGCCTCTTTCTGTGTTGAAAAATTTGGCACCGAAAGACTTAAAGAGATTACTATGTCTGACATTCAAGCCAGAATGCAAGAATTTGTTTCACTTTCTACCTTCCAACTCTAATTGAAATGGACTTACAAAATCACATCACCCAAATAGAAGCAATATTAGTTCAAGAAGATCTCGTGCAATTAGGTCGTGAAGCCGGGCAAATCAAGCAGCTTTTTGAAGACCAACTGATCGAGTTAGAGCGCGTTGAGCAGGTCAAAAGGCTAGAAGCTCAAGAAAGAGGTGAGAAATACGAGGAAATCGACTACACGGAGCTCAAAGAGCAATTCTTTGCGCTCTTTCAAGAATTCAACACAAAACGCAAAGCTCAGCAACAGCTGCAACAAACCTTAGAGCAACAAAATCTGAAGCTTAAGAAAGATCTGATTGTACGTTTGAAAGAAGTCATTGATAATGAAGAGCAAATCGGGACGGCCTTTCAATCCTACAAAGAAATTCACGAAACCTGGAAAAAAATTGGTGCTATTCCGCGTGAGCAAAGAGAGGCTATTCAAAAAGAATATTCTCGTTTACTAGAGATTTTCTTTTACAACATCAAAATTTACAAAGAGCTCAAAGAAAACGATTACCGCCGCAACAAGCAGCTCAAAGAAGACCTCATTTTCAAACTCAAGCAATTGCGTGTTTCGCAAGCACCATTGCGCGACCTCGAAGCACAGCTTCATGCTTTGCAAGACGAATGGGAAGAAATAGGACCTGTACTCAATGAAGATTGGGAAACCATGAAAGTTGCTTATTGGGAAGCTGTGCGCAGTATCTACGATAAAATCAATGAGCATTATGAAGCCCAAAGACAAGTACTAAAGGCAAATATTGAAGCCAAGAAAAAACTCATCGCTTCATTACAAGAAAGATTAGTTGCCCTTGATTCATGGAATAATTTCAAGGAGTGGGAAACGCAAACTGCCTACATCCTAGAGCTTCAGGCCCAATGGAAAACAATCGGTTCTGGTGGCAGAAAAGAAAATGAAGCGGTTTATGCCGAATTCAGGGCGCTCTGCGACACCTTCTTTGCAGCCAAAAAAGCATTCAACAAAGACAAAGATGCCGCTAGTGCTGAAGTGGCAAATAAAAAGAAAGGGCTCATTGAAAAAGCAGTGGCAATCAGTACATCCCAAGATTGGAAAAGTACAGCTGACGAGCTGAAAAAATTACAGCGCCAATGGCAAGAGCTAGGGTCTGCAGGGCCACGATTTGAAAATAAACTCTGGAAAGAATTCAGAGAGGCCTGCAATGTGTTTTTTGATGCCAGACAAGCACATTTTGGAGAACAAGATGCGGCAAACGAAGCCAATTTAGCCGCCAAAAAAGCACTAATTGCCGAGTTGGAAGCGCTAGTATTGCCTTCGGACAAACAAGAGGCCCTCACAAAACTTCGTGCGCTTCAACAACAATTCAATGAAACCGGCCCGGTCGGCATCAAAGAGCGCCAAAGTACATATGAGTCTTTCAAAAAACACATGGATGAACATTACAAAGCACTTAAGCTTGAAGGTCAAGAAAAAGACCGTGTGTTGTTCCAAGCAAAACTTGAAGGAATTCTTTCCTCTCCGGAAAAACAAAAATTACTTCAGTTTGAAAAAAATGAAATTAGAAAGCAAATTGATGGTCTTCAAAAGGAAATGCTCACTTTGGAAAATAATTTAGGCTTTTTTGCACGTTCAAAAGGGGCAGATCAACTCAGAGCAGATGTCCAAAAGAAAATAGATGCTGCACAAGAAAAAATAAAAGGCCTCCGAGCCAAACTCAAACTGATTCCAAATGAATAGTTTCATCAATTTATTATTGCTACTTGTCAGCGTACCTACGCTTTTAGTTTCAGTTTTCATTGGGTTTGATTTACCCGTTGAATTTTTGAAAAGTACAGCTGCTGAATTGCCTTATATCAAAGAGCTCTATTTTATATTAGGCTTGCTCATTTTGATCATCGGTTTGCGCAGGACAGTAAGGCGTTGGATGGGCGTATCCATGGTCAAGAAGCAAGATAAATTTGTTTGGAATCAAGAAATTAGTGCTGACCGCAAAAAGCGCGTTTTTGTTTACAACAGTCTTGAAGCACTTGTTTTTTTAAGTTTTGTTGTCGCACACCTTTTTTTAACTACAAGTTCCTATTTTGTGGTTTTGGTATATTTTATTCTACTTGCCGACTCCCTTATTTTTATCCTTGTCAACAAAAGTAATTTTAGGGTAGGACTGAGCTCAAAAGCCATTTTAGTGGCAGACCGAGAAATTATTTTAATTTATTTGAATGGCCTGAGAAAAGTTTCTGTCAGTCAGCAAACCATCTATTTTGATTACATCGAAGACCTCCAACTGACCTTCCCGCTCGATTGCATTCAAGAAGAACAAAAAACAGCATTCTTTGGAGCACTCGAGGCACAAATTGACCGCGATCACGTGCTCTTTCATCACACAAAGTAAGTTTTACTAACTTCGTGTCATGTCGCTTAGGCCTCCACAAAAAATTTTGATCCTTCGGTTTAGTTCAATTGGAGATATCGTCCTCACTTTTCCTGTGGTCCGAGCTTTGAAAGTGGCATTTCCCGCTTGTCAAATTGATTACGTCACCAAAAAAAATTTCAAGTCGTTATTAGCGGCATGCCAAGGCCTCGAAAATATTTTTGTTTTAGAACAGTCGTTATTAGACTTAAAAAAGCAAATAGATTTCAAGGAATATGATGCTGTTTTAGATTTGCATCACAATCTCAGAACGCTGTTACTGACTGCTTTTACGGGCGCCAAGGTTTATCGTTTCCCAAAAAATAACTGGCAAAAATGGTTGCTGACGCGCTTCAAAATGAAACCCAAGCGTCGCATACATGTTGTAGAAAGATACCTCAAAACACTAAATACGGCCTTTGGCTTAGAAATTAAAGCTCCGCAAGGCAATTATGATGTACCGGTACAAGATCAATTTTTGATTGAACAAGAAATCGGTTTCAAACCAAAAGAATTCCTTGCTTTTGCCATTGGCGCGCAGTTCGCAACAAAAAGACTACCTACGGATTTAATGATAGACTTGATCAAAAAAGTTCAGGCGCCGGTAGTGCTTTTAGGCGGAAAAGAGGATGCATCCGTTGCGCAGGAAATTCAATCCGCACTTCCCGAACAGCAAATTATTTCTATGGCGGGTAAATTAAGCATTCATGCATCGGCATGGCTTGTCCAAAATGCAGCCGCACTACTCACGCACGATACCGGCCTCATGCATATTGGCGCATCTTTTGATTTGCCGATTCATCTGATTTGGGGTAATACAACGCGAGATTTTGGAATGTATCCGCTGCGCCCAGAACAAGCAAAATGTTTCCATTATGAGGTCGAGGATTTAAGCTGCAGACCTTGTTCAAAGATAGGTCACCAGCGTTGTCCAAAAGGGCATTTTGACTGTATGAGACAACAAGATTTAAATCAAATTGCAAAGCAACTGAACGAAGCTAAGATTTAAGCATTTTTACCATCTTCAAAAAACAGCTTCTTAAGCTCGCTTGCATCTGATGGCTTCATTTTTCCGGCTAAAATCAGTGCCAATTGCTTGCGACGTAGTGCGCCGTCGAACCGCGCTTTTTCCTCGTCGGTCTCAGGGATTAACGCGGGAACTTGTATCGGATTTCCATTCTGATCAACCGCAACAAATGTATAGATGGCTTCGTTGCATTTTTCCCTTTGTCCGGTAACGGCATCCTCGACAAAAACATCAACAAAAACTTCCATAGACGAATTGAACGAACGCGATACTTTGGCCTCCAACGTGACGATGGATGCATGGTTAATAGGTTTCTGAAAGGAGACGTTGTTGACCGATGCAGTTACCACGACACGCTTGGAATGACGGTGTGCGGAAACACTCGCAATTACGTCCATCCAGGCCAATAATTGACCTCCAAATAGATTTCCTAGTGTGTTGGTGTCGTTAGGCAATACAATTTTAGTAGTAATAGCCAGTGTTGAGGCGGCAGTATTTGCTTTCATGAGTCAAAGTTAAGCAAAGGATTTTATTATGAATATTTAAATCTGCAATGATCAAATTTGAATGACTTATTGTATTTTTACAAAGAACTATCATGCTCTTATTGAATCAACTATGAAACAGCTCTATTTTTTAGCACCTTTTCTACTTGTTTTAGGATCTACCTTCTCCGTATTTTCTCAAAACAATAAAAGAATTCCTGATCCTCAAAATACCAGGGAAGGCGAAAATGTTGAATATTGCATTACCCACAAAAAACACAATGCACTATTGAATAATGCGGCCTATGTTAAAGGCTTGCAAGAGGCAGATGCAGCCTATGAAGTAGTGGCAAAAAAAGGCAATCAAAATAAAGGAACAATTTACACGATTCCGGTAGTGTTTCATGTCATGCATTTCGGTGGAATTGAAAATATTTCTGACGAACAAATCCTGAATGCGTTAGCCATCCTGAACCGCGATTACCGCAAACAAAATGCTGACACCGCTAATGTCCACCCTGATTTTCAAGGCATGCCTGCCGATATCGAAATTGAATTTAAATTAGCCACAATAGCGCCAAACGGACAATGTTTCAATGGCATTACCAGAACATTCTCACCAATGAGTTATCAAGGTGCTGACGGCGACGCACAAGTGGATGCCATTATAGCTGGCAACAATGTTTACAACGGTACCTGGGCTGGCAATAAGTACCTCAATATTTTCGTTTGTGGGGACATCGGCGGTGCTGCGGGCTATACCTTTAAGCCAAGTACTTGGGCAGCAACATCCATGAAAAACGGAATCTGGATACTTCACGATTATGTTGGTGCCATTGGTACTGGCGGTGTCGGCACAAGCCGTGCCTTGACCCACGAAGTTGGTCACTGGCTCAACCTAGACCACACATGGGGCGGAAACAATAATCCAGGTAACACAACGAGTTGCTCTACAGACGACAACGTTCAGGATACACCAAATTGCATTGGTGTTACAGCTTGTTTGCTGAATTCAAATACATGTAACTCCGATAACAATTATTGGGGTTTTGATATCCGTGATAACGTGGAAAATTACATGGATTATTCATATTGCTCTAAAATGTACACAGAGGGTCAGCGCACCCGCATGCGCAATGCACTTCAAGTGGCAAATACAGGGCGTGCCAATGTGGTTTCTGCCGCCAATTTAGCCGCCGTTGGTGCAACTGGCACGACCTACCTATGTAAGGCTGATTTCAGTGCCGATAAAGTTACCATCTGCGCGGGCAATGAAGTACAGTTTTCTGATGAGTCTTACAATGCGGTTACAGGTTGGTCATGGCAAATTACGCCAAACTCAGGATGGTCTTTTGCTACAGGCTCAACGGCTAATTCTGCAAATCCTTTAGTGATTTTTAATACACCTGGCATGTACAATATTCAACTCACCGCAACAGACGGCACAAATAGTGATGTTGAAGACAAACCGTCGTTCATCCGTGTATTAGGCACCCCTGAAACATTGCCATATTGGGAAGGATTCGAGAATTATACTGCGCTGAGTAACTTGCCAAATTGGGAGGTTTTTAACGCAAACAATAACAATGCATTTGAGTTAGAGTCTGCTTTTGGCCATACAGGTACAAAGTGTGCGAAGCTCGTCAATTTTGGCCAGACGCCATCTAACATTGACGAACTCATCTCTACAAATATCGATCTTTCCGGAATTGACACGAATTCAGGCACTGTGACGTTGTCTTTCCGCTATGCCTACCGCAAGCGAACAGCAGCAGACTACGAATACCTAAAAGTTTTTATTACCGGTAACTGCGGAGAAAACTGGGCCCAAAGAAAAACACTAGGTGGCAACCAACTTTCAAATCAAACAGCTGTTACATCATGGGCCCCAAGCTCACAAGCTGATTGGGTTACGGTTCACATGACAAATGTTACTGCCAATTACTTCACTGATAATTTCAGGATGCGTTTTCGTTTTGAAGGAGAAGGCGGTAATAACTTTTATTTGGATGACATCAATATTTACAGCGGTGGGCCATCCAACGATTTGGTTGTTGCAGGTATAGACCATCAAAGTCTCACTGAATTGGTACTGTATCCAAATCCTACAGATGCCGATTTACACCTTACTTTTAGTTCGTTAATTGCAGGTGCAGCACAATTAAAAGTAACCGACTTAACTGGCAAAGTGGTTCAAGTACATCCCTTGTATTTGCAAGAAGGTAAAAATATGATCATCACCCAAACAAACCAATTGGCTGCCGGATCTTACCTTTTAAAACTTGAGTTCAATGGTTCAGCTACAACCTTGCCTTTCGTTGTCGAATAAATTATTGCTGATTTAAATATTGAAATAGGAGTTGTGCTTTCGCAGCTCCTATTTTTTTTGCAACGACTTCTGGCCCAGCGGCCTTCATTTTAGAAACAGTCTTAAAGTCATTGAATAACAGTGCAATGGTTTTTGGTCCTAACCCTTTGATTTGATCGAGTTGTGTCGTGAGCACAGCTTTACTGCGTTTATTACGGTGATGACTCAAGCCAAAACGATGCGCTTCATCCCTGAGTTGCTGTACTAATTTCAAGGCAAGGGACCTCCTACTTAAAATCAGGGATTTAGAAAAACCGGGTTTATAGATTTCTTCTAAACGTTTGGCGAGCCCTACGAGTTTGAGCTCGTTTTGCAGCCCTATTTCTTCTACGGCCTCCAGGGCTGCGCCTAACTGACCTTTTCCGCCGTCGATGATGACCAAATCGGGTAATTTTTGTCCTTCTTCTTTTAAGCGTCTGTATCTTCTTCCCACGACTTCTTTCATAGTCTTGAAATCATCCGGGCCTTCGACAGTTTTAACATTGAAATGGCGGTAGTCTGCCTTACTTGGGACACCTTCCTTAAATACCACACATGCTGAGACCGCATTGGTGCCTTGCAGGTTTGAATTATCAAAACATTCAATGTGTAGAGGGGGAGCGGCTAGACCAAGTGCAGATTGCAATTCTAGTACAGCTTGCATCGATGAATTTTGTACGCTTGTAGTCGCATTCATTGCCTGTTTCCTCGCTTGAAGTTGGGCATGCTTGACATTATTTTGTGCCATCTCTAGCAACTGCTTCTTTTCACCAATTTTCGGGTATACTACTTTGGCGTCGTAAAGATGAATAGCTTTAGAAATACCGATAATGACTTCTTTTGCTTTACTCGAAAAATGAGCGCGTAATTGTGGTATGATGTTTTGATAAAGTACTTCTATTGGCTCATCAAGGGGGTCTTCGATACGGGTCGCGTAAGTATGTACAATACTACCTTCTCTAATAACTAGAAAACTTACCCAGGATAGCTGTTCATTTTTTTCAATGTAACACACATCGAAATCTTGACCATGATCTGCAACCACCATAGATTTAGTCCTAAATTGTTCCAAAGCAGAAATTAGCTCTTTACAACGTTGTGCTTCTTCAAAAGCATGTTCAGCGGCAAATTGTTGCATTTGTTTTTTGAGGGTCTGAATCAGTGAAAAGTTCTTGCCCTCCAGTAAAAGCCTAATGACCTTTAAAGTTTCCTCATATTGTACAGATGTCTGTAATAGTTGACAAGGCCCCGCACATTTTCCGATATGGTATTCTAAGCATACTTTGTACTTTGCTTGTTCGAGTTTTTGAGTCCTTAAATCAAGGGCACAAGTTCTGATTTGAAAAAGTTCTCTTATCAGTTGCAGCAAGGCGTGCATCCCCTTTACATTCGGGTAGGGACCATAATAAATAGAACCATCATTAAATTTTCTTCTCGTTGAAAAAATGCGTGGAAAAGCCTCGTTTTTGATGACAATCCAGGGGTAGGTTTTGTCATCCTTGAGTAAGACATTGTATCTTGGCCGATAACTCTTGATGAGGTTGTTTTCCAAGAGTAGGGCATCGATTTCCGTTGCAACAACAGTAAATTGTAAATTGGTAATTTGTTTGACAAGCGTTCGGGTTTTGCCATCTGTGTGATCTTTTTGGAAATAGGAGCTAACCCGCTTTTTTAAATCTTTTGCTTTACCAACATAAATAACCTTCCCTTTTTGATCAAAAAATTGATAGACTCCCGGGTGATGGGGCAGGGTGGCCACTTTGTTCAATAAATCGTTTTGATCTTTCACAGTTCAAAAATAGAAACAATTGCAGATTAACCCGCACTTCTTATCTTTGCTTCATGCTAGATGAGTTTATACTAAATGCCCTCAAAGAAGATATCGGATCTGGAGACCATTCTTCCTTGGCTTGCGTACCAGAAGACGCACAATCAGAAGCTTTTTTACTCATCAAAGAAGAAGGCATATTGGCTGGGGTCGAGGTCGCAAAAAGAATCTGTCAGCTTTACGACACTCAAATTCAATTTAACCAAAAGTTATCGGATGGCACCCCTGTCAAGTTTGGAGACATCGCCTTTGTTTTGGAGGGGTCTTCTCGATCTATTTTGGCAGTAGAAAGATTGCTGCTCAATTGCATGCAACACATGAGCGGAGTTGCTACTCAGACCGCACAATATGTCAAGTTGATCGCAGGTACCAACTGCACTTTACTCGATACTCGCAAAACAACTCCCGGAATGCGTATGTTAGATAAATATGCCGTCAAAATAGGAGGAGGGGCCAATCATAGAATTGGGCTTTACGACATGATCATGCTCAAAGACAATCACATCGATTATGCCGGCGGAATCGCAGCAGCTTTACAGCGCACCAAAACGTATCTTGCCGCCAACAATCTCGATCTTAAAGTTGAAGTAGAAGTTCGTTCAGCGGATGAATTAAAAGAATTACTTGCTTTGCCACAAGACTATCATCGCATAATGCTCGATAATTTTACCCCTGAAGTTTTAAAAAACGCCCTTCAACGCATACCTCAAGGGATTGAAACGGAAGCATCTGGCGGAATCACGGCTTCAACAATACGAAGTTATGCCGAAACGGGTGTGCAGTATATTTCGGTTGGTGCTTTGACACATTCCGTAAAGGCCCTAGACATGAGCTTGAAAGCTAGCCTTTGAATTGAGCGACCGCAAATAAATAATTTACTGACTTGATACAATAAACCACTATTGTTCTTTCGCGTGTTTTCTTAGGTTGGATAGACGCTGTTAATTGGAGAGAATTACTTTCTTCAAGCGTTATTTGCTCAATAAATATTTCTTCTTTGAAAGATAATCCTTTTACCTGGCCTAATTTGTAGATGGCTTCCTTTGCACACCAAATAAAGGTGTACCATTCAGTGAGATTGAAATAATCAAGCTTATATAAATTCTTTTCATGGTCAGTGGCAAATTTATCAATGACCTTATGGATTCTTTCATGTGCAATTTCCACATCAATACCGATCTCAAATGGGGCTACAGCAATTGCAACGAGATCTTTGGTATGGGTAATTGAAATAGAGGTTCGAGTTGAATTCTTAAAAAAGGGCTTGCCAATGTCATCATACCCGATTGAAGAATTGATTAACAGTTGGTTACGCAATTTCCTAGCGCCTAAAAATTCATTTTTTCGCTTGTCGTTGTGCAGATTTTGAAGTTGAATTTCTTCTTCGGGAAAAAGAAAAATACCGTCAGTAGAAAGTGCTTTCAGCCCCGTACTCAGTACCTGAATTGCATGTTTAGCATTTAGAGTTTCAAAATTCATAAACCGGTAAAGGAACGTTTAGCGTAAATTCCCTTACAAACTTAGAATAGAATTTTGATGAATTTTATGTTAAGAGGATGGATTTTTCTATATTTACATTCTTTAAAAAACGAGATATAGTAAAATTTATACGCATTCTTATGGTGGGTAGACTGAAATTATTGCTCTTAAGTGTTTTGTTTGTAAGCACTTATGCATTTTCACAATCCGGTCTCGGTACCCTTCGTGGTACGGTTACTGATGAAGCTACAAAAGCTCCTCTTGAATTCTGCAAGGTCTTGCTGAAACAAGCCGGTGCTGTTCGTGGTAGTTCATTAACAGATGAAAAAGGTAAATTCCAGATCAACGGTATTCAGCCTGGTTCATATGATGTCGAAGTTCGAAATGCTGAAGGGGGGTACCAACCGCTACTTCAAACAGGTGTTGCTATTTCGCCTGATCGCATTACCTTCCTGGACAACCTTACCTTGAGTAGTAAAACTCAAGATACAAAGGAAATCAAAGTTGTTCGCTACAAAGTTCCACTCATCGACAAAGACGGTGGTGCTTCGGGTGCAACCGTTACCCGTGAAGACATCGCTCGTCTCCCGGCACGTTCTGCGTCAGCAGTTGCCGGTACAGTAGGTGGTGTAAATGTAAGTGAGGGATCCGGAGCTATTTCCGTTCGCGGTACACGTTCAGATGCAACATACTTCTATATTGATGGTATCAAAGTGCGCGGTTCATCCAACTTGCCTAAATCAGCGCTAGAAGAAGTATCTGTAATTACTGGTGGTGTCCCTGCAAACTACGGTGACGTAACAGGTGGTATCATCTCCATTACTACTCGTGGACCATCTTCCGTATATTTCGGAAGTATCGAGGCAGTAACATCAGGTATCTATTTAAATGGTGCAGATCCTAACGGATACGATGGCAAAGTAATAGGTCTAGATAAATTTGGCTACAACCTTGTTGAAGGAATGTTATCAGGCCCATTATTAATGCAGCGTGATTCCTTAGGTCGTAAAACACGTCCACTACTTGGCTTTTTAGTTTCAGCCAATTACACTGACCAACTAGATTCGCGCCCGTTGGCTGGGGGCTCTTACCGTATTAAAAAAGACGTTCGTGACGAATTGCTTGCCAATCCGCTCAGACCAACTTCTACAGGTTTTGGAACTTTTCACAACGCATTATTTTTACGTGCCGACGACTTCGAAAAGACAGATTGGCGCATGAACGCGCGTAATTCCGTGTTCTCTGCTTCTGGTAAGATCGACGTGAATACAGGGCCAACCGTTAACTTACAATTTGGTGGATCACTCAACTATTCTCAAGGAAATTCTTACAATTATGGAGGTTCATTACTAAACTTTACCAATTATGGAGTAGGCAAGAGCCTTGACTATCGTGTTTATGGTCGCTTGACACAACGATTTAACAACGACCGCGAAGGTTCGAGTTCTAAAATCAAGTCTGCGCTTTATAGTTTAATGGTTGACTACTCTAAATCTTTCAATGAGTCCTATGACCCGAACCACAAATACAATCTATTTAACTATGGCCACGTAGGTAAATTTGAAACAACTCGTGTACCTTCTTACGAATTTGATCCAAGTACGCAGATGTACATTCACAATGGTTTCCGTGATGTCGAAGTCGCGTTTACGCCATCTGAAACAAATGCTGCACTTGCTTCTATTACTACACAGTACTTTAATATTTACGAAGGTAACCCAATTGGCCGCTACGAAAACCTTTTCCAAATCCAACAAGGAAACGCCCTTAGAAATGGCGACCTTCCAGGAAGTGTTTATGGTATTTGGGCCAACATTGGTTCTCCATCCAACGGATTCGGTAAAACTGAAAACGATCAGTTCCGTGTAACAGGTGCTGGTTCAGTAGTACTTGGTGATCACTCTATTTCACTAGGATTTGAATACGAGCAACGTGTTGACCGCGGCTGGACTAGCGGTGACAACGGCCCTGTTGGTATTTGGGGTATTGCACGCCAGTTAGCAAACTTCCATATCAAAGAACTTGACCTCAATTCAGGTGTAGTTTCTGATTCTGGTTCATTTAAAGCAATTACTTACAATCGCTTAAATGCCGGAGATGCTTTCCAAACAGGTACAGGCGAGTATGGTGGTCAAATCAACAATGACCAACAATCATTCTTCGACTACAATCTTCGCCAAAAACTAGGTTACAATCCTGCAGGTACAGATTTCGTTGACATTGACCAGTACGACCCAACGCTTTTCCAATTTGATATGTTCTCACCTGATGAATTGTTAAATAGTGGCCAGTCATTTGTGTCTTATTGGGGTTATGACCACACAGGCAAGAAAGTACGTGGCAACACTGATATCAACAAATATTTCAACGAATTTGATGAAAACGGCAACTACAAGCGTTTTGTTGGTGCCTTCCAACCTATTTATATGGCGGGTTATATCATGGACAAATTTGCCTTTAAAGATATCATCTTCAATGTCGGTGTTCGTGTAGACGTCTTTGACGCTAACCAACCAGTTCTCAAAGACCCATACTTATTCTACACAGCCAAAACAGTCAAAGAAGCACGTACATTAGCTGCCAATGACCCTAACCAATATGGTTGGGTAAATCTTCCAACTGGTATGGGTGATGACTATGTTGTATATGTCAATGATGTAAACAACCCTTCTGGTATCAACGGATTCAGAAATGGTTCACAATGGTACGATGCAACCGGTACGCCAATCGAAGATCCATCAAAAATTCGTGGAGCTGCAGGTATTGCGCCATGGTTACAGGATCCTTCTTTAGAGACACCTACAGCAGATGCATTTGAAGATTACAAAGCACAAGTAAATGTGATGCCACGTATTGCCTTCTCATTCCCGATTTCAGAAGAGGCTTCTTTCTTTGCGCACTATGACATCCTTACAAAAAGACCAACTTCCGGTTTCCGTTTCAACCCATACGAATATCAATTTATTCAGTCTCGTAATGCGGTCATCAATAATGCTAACCTCAGACCAGAGAAAACCGTAGATTACGAATTAGGTTTCCAACAAGTGGTTACAAGAACTTCTTCTATCAAAATCTCTGCATTCTACCGCGAGCAACGCGACAACGTGCAGTTGATCAACGTTTTTGAGGCATATCCAGTGACCTACAAAACTTTTGGTAACCGTGACTTCGGTACTGTAAAAGGTTTAACTATTGCTTATGACATGCGTCAGACAGGAAATATCCGCATGACAGCTAACTATACGTTGCAGTTTGCCGATGGTACCGGTTCAGATGCAACTTCTATGTCTGCACTTGTCAATGCAGGTTTACCAAACTTGCGCGTGATCTTCCCATACAGCTATGACCAACGTCATGCGTTCAATGTAACATTTGACTACCGTTATGGTGAAGGACAAGATTACAATGGCCCAATGATTGGTAAAACGCGTATTTTGGAAAACACTGGTTTGAACCTAATTGCTAATATCAACTCTGGTTCACCTTACTCTTCTCAAACATTTATCACCGATGAAGGTATTGGTAACCTCAATGCAGGTATCAACGGAACGTTAAATGGTTCTCGCTTGCCTTGGCAGTATCGTTTGGATATTCAGGCAGACAAAACATTCTCACTTGAATACGGCAACAAAGAGAACAAGAAAAAAGCAGCATTCTTACAAGTATATGTGCGCGCAACAAACTTGTTCAATCAATTCAATGTCTTGAATGTTTACAGAGCGACGGGTAACTGGGATGACGACGGATATTTGGCTGCTGCGGCTAGTCAAACATCTATCCAAAACCAAATAGATGAACAATCTTTCCGTGACTACTACTCCATGAAGATTCAAAATCCGTTTAACATCAGTATACCACGAACTATTCGTTTAGGTGTAAAGTTTGATTTTTAAGAAAGCATTAACGAAGTACTATGAAAAAGCAATTCATTGCCGCGTTTTTAGGTCTAACAGTAGCATGTACACAAGCACTTGCTTACCTAGGCCCCAATGACAAAGATTATAAGCCAACGGTAAAGCCCAAGGCGAACTGTAGCCCAGCTACAGCAAAGCTTACCATGAAATTCAATGACGTTTCCGCACTCATTGAACAAGGTGGAAGTATGTTCCAAAACCGAGCAGCAGGTGTTGCAGCTTATGAGGTGCCAAAAGGAAGTAACCGTTTTGCAATCTTTGCGGGTGCACTCTGGATGGGAGGAACCGATGTAAATGGTCAGTTGAAATTAGCCGCATTGCGTTACCGCTCAGGTAATGACTTCTGGCCTGGTCCGTTGACAGTAACTCCAGGTACTGGAAACTTTAATCCAATTAATCCAGTCGGAGACGATGCTGTCAGAGATTTTGGAGAGGCTAACATCGATCCAGATCAGTGTATCGCTTATGACAAATTCTACACAATTCGCAAAGCAGAGGTCATTAAATTTAATCTCTGGTGGGAATGTAATGCAGGTGTTACTACCGAAGGTTGTGACGAAATCACAGCACCTACCAACGACGAATTAAATCGTATTTACGGTTGGCCAGCGCACGGTGATGTTTCTAGAGGGCAAGATTACTTCCTAGCTCCTTTTTATGACCGTGACCAAGATGGTAACTACAACCCAGACAACGGTGATCACCCATGGTACGACGACATCTTAGGTCGTGATGACATCGAGTGTGGCATCGACCGTCGCATATCACTTTATGGTGATGAAACACATTGGTGGGTATTCAACGACAAAGGAAATATCCACACTGAAACCAACGGTGACCCAATTGGTATGGAAATTCGTGCACAGGCCTTCTCGTTTGCTACCAACGACGAAGTAAACCGCATGACTTTCTACAACTATGAATTGATTAACCGCGGTACGCAGACACTTTATAACACTTACTTTTCGCAATACTTAGATGCTGATGTCGGGAACTATGCCGATGACTACACGGGTTGTGACGTCTCTAGAGGTTTAGGTTATATGTACAATGGTGACCTTATCGATGAGTCTGACGGTGGTAAACTTGGTTATGGCGAAAACCCGCCTGCAATAGGTTGTGACTTCTTTGAAGGTCCTTACCAAGATGCAGATGGCATCGACAACCCAGGCCCGTATTATGATGAAGCAACACAAACTGAAGTAGTTCCTACAGTAGTTGATGCACTTGCCAACAACGGTATTGTTTACAAAGGTATTGGTATTGGTTATTCTGATGGTATCATTGACAACGAACGCTTTGGTATGCGTCGATTCACTTACTATACTTCAACTTCTGCTTACCCGTACAATGACCCAGGGCCAGCAGCCGAATACTATAACTTCATGGAAGGGCAATGGGCAAATGGTTCTGAAATGTACTACGGTGGTTTAGGAACAGGAAATGGTGGTTCACAAACGCTTTCAGACTATATGTTCCCAGGAACGTCAGATCCTTTGCATTGGTCAACTCAAGGTGAGGACATGTCTGGCTTGTATCCTAATGGTTGGGATGAAACAACTTCCAATAACCCTTCTGGTGACCGTCGTTTTGTACAGTCAGCAGGTCCGTTTACCTTGCGTCCTGGAGCCGTGAATAACATTACTGTTGGTATTGTATACGGAAGAAGCACTGAAGGTGGTCTTATGGCATCAGTAGAGGCGATGAAGCGTGCCGATACAAAAGCGCAAGCGTTGTTTGATGCTTGTTTTAAAATCTTATCACCGCCAGATGCGCCGCGATTGACTATTCAAGAATTGGAAAATGAATTGATCCTTATGATCGACAACCCAATTTCTTCGAATAACTATGAAGAAGCTTATGCTGAAATCGATGAGATCAATATCACAGACCCTACAGTAGATCGTTTCTATCGTTTTGAAGGGTATCAAATCTTCCAATTGAAAGCACAAGATGTATCAATTGCAGATATCGCAGACCCAGACAAAGCGCGCCTCGTTGCGCAGTGTGATATCAAGAATAACATCTCGCGCATTATCAATTTTGAATTTGACGAAGCACTCGGTTTCTCGGTGCCAGTAGAGAAAGTTGACGGTGAAAACTCAGGTATACGCCACTCGTTCTCAGTGAAAGAAGATGCATTTGCACAAGGCGCACGTGCCTTAGTAAACCACAAAACGTATTATTATGTTGCTGTTGCTTATGCATACAATCAATTCAAAGAATACGATCCAAATGACCCATTATTATTAGACGGTCAAAAAATCCCATATATTTCCAGTCGTCTCAATTATGACGGTACTGCAATTGCGCCTACGTCAGCTATCCCGCACAACCCAATGCCAGAGGCAGG
>CAYPVA010000024.1:0-17625 GCA_964414045.1 uncultured Lishizhenia sp.
TTCATACGAACCTAGATAACCATCATCAAGGCGTCAATCAAAAAATTGCTTCAAAGTTGGGGCTCGTTAATACCCGCATTTTAAAACCCATGAGTAAGCAACTTTCAAAGCTCGTGGTTTATGTACCCAAAACAGACTTCCAGAAAGTAGACCTTGCCATATTAGGAGCCGGAGCGGGGCAAATCGGCAAGTATAGCGAATGTCATTTTAGATCTGAAGGCATTGGCACTTTTACTCCAGGTAAAGATGCTAATCCAGTCATTGGTACAATCCATGTTCGTGAAGAAGTTCAAGAAATAAAATTAGAGTATGTCGTTTCAAATCATTTGATTTCAGACGTATTGACTGCAATGAAGCAAGCCCATCCCTATGAAGAGGTGGCTTACGAACTGATTGCGTTATTAAATCAGCATCAAGATTTAGGTGCAGGAATGGTTGGTGAACTCCCTGAACCAATTGAAAGTCTTGAATTTCTAAAAAAAATAAAAGATATTTTCAATTGCGGTTGCATCAAATACACAGCTTTAGTTCAACCTCAAATTAAAACAGTTGCGCTTTGTGGTGGATCAGGAAGCTTCTTACTACCCGATGCAATAAGGGCTAAGGCGGATCTCTACATTTCGGCTGACTTCAAATACCACGAGTTTTTTGATGCAGAATCAAAGCTTATTATTGCCGATATCGGCCACTTTGAAAGCGAGCAATATACAAGTGAACTATTGACTGAAATAATTAAAGAAAATTTTCCTAACTTTGCCATCCGTTTAACTAAGTTGAATACGAATCCCGTTAACTATTTATAGCACATGGCAGCAGCAACCAAAAAAGAAGGTACCATCGCAGAAAAATTGGATGCGCTTTTTGAACTCCAAAAAATCGACTCTGAAATCGACCGCATTCGCACCATCCGTGGTGAACTTCCTTTAGAAGTGCAAAGTCTTGAAGATGAAATCATTGGTCTACATACGCGCGTTTCTAAAATCAATGACGAAATCAAGGAAGTCGAAACAGAAATTGCAGATCGCAAATTAGCCGTTAAAGACGCCGAAGCAGCCATTGCAAAATACAAAGAACAGCAGAACAACGTGCGCAACAACCGTGAGTTCGAATCACTTTCAAAAGAAATTGAATTCCAAGAACTTGAAATTAAGTTGCACGACAAAAAATCAAAAGAAGCAAAGCTTAAAATCGAGCTGAAAAAAGAAACGCTTACAGAGGCCACAGACCGCGTGAGCATGAAACAAGAAGACCTCGATTCTAAAAAAGCTGAGCTTGAAGCAATTGTCAGCGAAACACAAAAAGACGAAGAGAAACTTATGAAAGCCTCTGACGCTGCCAAAAAGAACATTGAAAACCGCTTGGTTTTTGCATACGAGCGCTTGCGTACAAATGCAAAAAATGGTTTAGCTGTTGTTCAGGTAATGCGTGGATCATGTGGTGGTTGTTTTAATAAAATCCCACCGCAACGACAACTTGATATCGTTACCAAAAAGAAAATTATTGTCTGTGAGCACTGTGGTAGAATCTTAGTACCGCAAGAAGCTTCCGAGGCATAATGCATTCAAACTACAAAACACACAAGAACCTTAGTTTTGTCTCCAATTAAAAAACGCTCCATTCAGGAGCGTTTTTTTTGTTCATTAAATCCTCGATCGCAACCGATTAATTAAGTTTGAATTGGATGTCTAGCTTAGCTAATTCTTTAAATAATTGACTTGATGGCTGAACTTTAACACTGCGTGAAGGTAAGTTCACTTCGATGTTGTCCAGTGGATCAAATACGGTAAAATGAATTTGGCAAGACCCAGGATTGGCCTCAAATAATTGATGTAATTGATCAATGACCAACTGATCGAGTTGTTTGGCAGAGAAGCGCAATTTGAGCATTTTTGCTCGTTTTTCTCGTAGGTCTTGGAGCAATTCTATTTGGTGTACCACAAATTCTGGTACTTGCCTGTAACGCGGCACCTCAATGCGGCCTTTGATGGCAACGAAGGTTCCGGGCTCCATGAAGTGCTTGAATTTAAGATAAGATTCTTTGAATAAATTGAGTTTGTACGAATCTTGATAATCTTCAACAAGGAGCGAACCAAAACCATCACCGTGCTTTGTAAAACGATGTTCAGCACTTGAAATAATTGCAGCAATCAGGAGGTCTCTTCCTAAATAAGCGGCTGGGTCATTAAGCATCGCAACGGTACCGGTACAAAAAGAATTGATTTCTACTTTAAAGTCATCGAGTGGATGGCCCGAAATGAAAATCCCGACAACTTCTTTTTCTCGATTGAGCTTGTAAATGGCCGGCCATTCTTCAGCGCGCGGTACGGTTGGTGCTGGCATGGTTGTGCCCGTTGCCTCTCCAAACATACTGTGCTGCGATGAATGCTGTTGTTCTTGAACGCTGGCACCATAACGAATGGCTGACTCTAGAAAAGTACGGCTACTTGAGTCAGTGACAAAATACTGTGCACGATGAACGTCTTGAAATGAATCAAACCCACCGGCATACACAAGACTTTCAAATGCACGTTTGTTGCAAAGCCTTAGATTAATTCTTTTGGTGACATCAAAAATATCAGAGAAGGCGCCGTTTTGTCGTTCTTGCAAGATCGCTTCAACAGGGCCACTTCCCATTCCTTTAATGGCACCTAAACCGAAACGAATGGCGCCACTCGCATTGACTGAAAATGTAAAGCCAGATTCATTGATATCAGGACCTAACACTTCAATGCCCATCCGACGACACTCTTCCATAAAGAAAGATACCTGCTTGATGTCACTCATGTTGTTACTGAGCACCGATGCCATGTATTCGGCCGGATAATTGGCTTTCAAATAAGCGGTTTGATAAGCAACCCAAGCATAACAAGTCGAGTGAGATTTATTGAAGGCATAGGATGCAAAGGCCTCCCAGTCTTTCCAAATTTTTTCGAGGGTTATTTCAGCGTGACCTTTAGCAGTAGCCCTTTCAATAAATGTTGGCTTCATTTTATCCAAGACCTTGCGGTCTTTTTTACCCATGGCTTTGCGAAGCGTATCTGCCTCACCTTTGGTAAAGTCAGCTAATTTTTGAGACAACAACATGACCTGCTCTTGATAAACGGTAATACCGTATGTTTCTTTGAGGTATTCTTCGCAATCCGCTAAATCATATACAATTGGTTCTTCTCCGTGCTTTCTTTTACAATAGGATGGGATGTATTCCATCGGGCCTGGTCTGTACAAGGCATTCATGGCAATGAGGTCGGCAAAAACAGTTGGCTTGAGTTCCTTGAGGTGCTTTTGCATCCCCGGAGATTCGTATTGGAAAATACCAACGGTTTCGCCTCGTTGAAATAGCGCATATGTTGCTTCGTCGTCTATTGGAAAGGCGTCAGGGTCTAGCGCGATGCCCCGGTTTTCTTTAACCAAACGCACTGCATCTTTGATGAGTGTAAGGGTTTTAAGGCCAAGAAAGTCCATTTTGAGGAGGCCCGCTGACTCCGCAACTGCGTTATCGTATTGGGTGCAAACCATTTCTGAATCTTTAGCAGTGGCCACCGGTACAAAGTTGGTGAGGTCGTCTGGGGTGATGATCACACCACAAGCGTGAATACCAGTATTGCGCACTGAACCTTCGATTTCGGTGGCTTTTTGCAGCACTTTCGCCTGAAGGTCTATGCCTTGGTAAATCCGACGCAGTTCTTTGGCATTGGCAATGGCTTCTTGATTGCGTAATTTATCAATGAGTTCAGGCTCAGGTAAATTAAAAAGTTTTTTAAGCGAGAGATCCGGGATAAGTTTAGCAAGGCGGTCCGCTTCGGGCAAAGGTAAATTCATGACCCTTGAGGTATCGCGTACTGCAGATTTTGCGGCCATTGTACCGTAGGTAATGATTTGTGCAACTTGATTGGCACCGTATTTATTGATGACGTAATCGATCACGCGACCACGACCTTCGTCGTCAAAATCGATATCGATATCGGGCATGGAAATACGATCTGGATTCAGGAAACGCTCGAAGAGCAGATCGTATTGAATAGGGTCAACATTTGTAATACCGATGCAATAAGCAACAGCTGAACCCGCCGCCGAACCGCGGCCTGGCCCCACTGAAACACCCATTTGCCTGGCCGCATTACAGAAGTCTTGGACAATTAAGAAGTAACCGGGGTAACCCGTTTTTTCAATTGTTGCTAATTCAAAATCAAGACGCTCTTGAATTTCTGGTGTGATGGTTTCGTAGCGCCTTTTAGCGCCTTCAAAAGTCAAATGTTTGAGGTAGGCATTTTCACCGCGTTTGCCGCCATCTTGTGCATCAAGAGGGTCGATGAACTGACTCGGGATGTCAAAAGCCGGGAGCAAGACCTCGCGGGCCAATCCATAGTGCTCGCATTTGTCTATAATTTCAGAAATACTAGCGATTGCCTGAGGTAAATCGGCGAATAAAGCAATCATTTCCTCAGACGAACGCATGTAATAAGTATCGTTTTCTAGACCGTATCTAAAACCGCGACCTCTGCCCTTTGGTGTTTCGACCAATTCGTTGTCTTTGACACATAATAAAACATCATGCGCCAATGCATCTTTTTGCTCGATGTAATACGTATTGTTGGTGGCCACGATTTGAACCTGGTGCTTATCAGCGAGCGAGACCAATAATGGATTGACACGCTCTTCCACTTCCAAGTTGTGCCTGCCTATTTCGATATAGAAATCTGGGCCAAATTGTTGTTTCCACCAAAGTAGTGCTTCTTCAGCTTGCTTTTCACCAACGTTGAGTAGTAAGTTGGGAATTTCACCATATAGATTTCCACTCAAGACAATGAGGTCCTCTTTGTA
Source organism: uncultured Lishizhenia sp. (assembly GCA_964414045.1). Classification (GTDB taxonomy): domain Bacteria; phylum Bacteroidota; class Bacteroidia; order Flavobacteriales_D; family Crocinitomicaceae; genus UBA952. The sequence goes on from CAYPVA010000024.1 coordinate 4,822, forward strand.
TTGTTCTATGACTGCTTTATCTATGCGCGGCACATAGTACATACCTTGCGTATAGGCAATCGAAGCTAATTTGATCAGGTTTTGATAGCCATTTTTGTTTTTGGCTAAAAAAACGATTTGATAACCGTTGTCTTTGACGCTTTTGTCTTGGTGATTTCGACAAACATTGAACTCACATCCAATGATTGGCAAGATCTCTTTGCTGTGATAAGGTTCATTTTTTTCTTGCGCCTCGGCTCTTTCGGCCCTCACCTTGGCATTATGAGCTGCCGCAGCTTTTTCAAATTGAAAAGCCGCCATCATGTTGCCAGTGTCGGTGAGTGCAACAGCCGGTTGGCCCAGCGCAACGGCCTTTTGAATCAGGCCTGAAACCTCAGCTGTAGATTGTAATATTGAAAATTGTGTGTGGTTGTGGAGGTGCGCAAAAACGAGATCCTGCAATACGTCTTGACTGACTGCTACTTTTGGAGTAGCTGGAGCAGCGCTTGCTGTCCTGAGTTTATCGCTTTCAGCCTTTAAATTGAGGTGCTGTAGGCCAATCTTTTCAATTGGCTTTGGATTGAGCAACCTAAATGAGTCAAAGTATCCGGGTTCTTGTAGGATTTCCTCAAGGCTGTAGTGCTCTTTTCGGATCAGTTCTAAAAAACAACGCGTTGTAGATTCGACGTCGGCGGTTGCGTTATGGGCTTCTGAAAAAGATTCTTGAAATAAGAATTCGTGCAGCTCGGTAAGTGTCGGTAATTTAAAGCGCCCGCCTCGGCCACCAGGTATTTGACACAAAAGGGCTGTTTTTTCTGTACAGGTATCGAGCACCGGCTTCACTAATGGAGTGTCTTGATCTAAGCGGACAAATTCGGCACCTAAAACGTTGATGTCAAATTTTAGGTTATGCCCAACCATAAAGTTGGCTCTGTTGAGGTCTTTGCTAAACTGAGCCAGCACCTCTGATAATTCAACACCAAGGGTTTGTGCCAATTCGGTGGAGATTCCGTGAACGCGCTCAGATTCAAATGGAATGTTGTAGCCCTCGGGCTTGATGATAAAATCTTTTTGGGAAATGAGTTCACCAGCTTCGTCATGGAGCTGCCATGCCAACTGTACCACGCGTGGCCAGTTGTCTGTATCGGTAATTGGGGCATTAAAGTCACGAGGTAGACCCGTGGTTTCGGTATCAAAAATGAGGTACATGCGCAGCAGAAAATGGAACTTCTAAAGATAGAAATTAGTTAGGCAATGGCATGCAATTGTTGATAACTATTGTTGCGAAAGCGCTTGCTCCCAATAGGCATTGAGCAAGACAACGAGGCGACGCGAAATATTGTTTTGATAGCGTTTGGTGCGATAACCCCCTACCCAATTGATGCCGCGAATGGCATTGGTTAAAAATACTTCATCTGCCGCTAATAGATTTTGTGGCATGAGCGAGCATTCATAAACTTTGATACCGTTGGCCAACGCCAAATTGATGATTTGCATGCGCATGGTGCCTGCCAAGCAACCTTCATCAAGGCTCGGTGTATAAAGTACACCATTACTGATTACAAAAACATTGCAAGAAGACGTTTCGAGGATACTTCCCTTGTGGTCGACTAAAAATAAGTCATCCAGACCTTTTTCCTTAGCCGCCAAAGCTGCCATAATGTAAGGCAAACCCATCTTCGTTTTAAAATTGGAGAGTAGGTTCTTTTCTAATTTGATATCCTGATAGATATCCAACTCTAGACCTTTGGCATTGAGTTCATAATGATTGACCTCATAAGGATAAACCTCAATATAGTAAGTTGTTTCATTGGAGTCTGGCAGATACGCACCTCCGCTGATTCGGTCTAAGGAAAGCCGGCAACGACCACCTTCAGTTATACCGGATTGCTGACACAATTCTAAAATTTTAGCTTCAAAAAAAGCAGTGGTATAACTAGCCGACGGACGCATGTGAATGGCGCGTGCACCCGCGAGTAAACGAAGGATGTGGTTTTCCAAATTGAGTGGCCTTCCGTTTATTATTCGGATACTTTCGAACACACCATCTCCATACAAGTGAGCTCGGTTTCCGGGCAAAATGGTTGGCGCATCGCCTGCAAGTAAATTTCCGTTGTTGTTAACGTATAGCATAGGCCCTTGGTTGACTTACAAAAACAAATGTACAAATTGCATTCCTTTTTCCGGCGCAATCAACAAGACAAATAACACACCAAAAACAGCGCCCCCAATATGTGCGTCGTGGGCAATTCCAGTTTTACCCTTTCGCATCGAATAGTACTCAAAAGCTAAATAAAGAGGACCAAAAATATACGCTGGAATTGGGATCGGAATAAACATTAAGTAGAGGGCTTGGGTTGGATTCCACAAGATAAATGCAAACAAAATTGCACTCACGGCACCAGAGGCACCTAAACTACGGTACGACGGATTGTCTTGATTGCGCATCATGGGCCAAAGTGTGGCACACAAACCACCTACCACATAAAGTAAACAAAGGTAAATACGCGCATTACTAACACCGAATTGCAATTGCCAGATTTGCTCAAGATAACTGCCAATAAAATAAAGCGTCATCATGTTGAATGCTAAATGTGTAAAATCGGCATGTACCAACATATGACTCAATAAGCGGTAAAACTCTCCACGGTGTTTGACAGCATACGGCTCAAGCAATAACCTAGATAAAAGTGCTTGATTTTGAAAGGCTTGCCATGAAATTAAGACTGTAAGAATTAAGAAGAAAAGTATCATGGCACTCTCGTATTTATTTTATACATTCATCGAAAATAAAGAATATTCCAATGCAGAAAATCATTGCCTGTTGTTTGATCTTTTTTTGCGTGCTCTTTTGGGCTTGCAACGAAGGGATGCCCAAAGCAAAAGCGCGTGATTTTTTAAAGGTCGCACAGATAAGTAGCCAACAAAAATTCAAAATTTTACTCGAAGAAGGGCATCCTGACCTGCCGCTTACTCAAGAAGAACGCGGTCAATTAAATGTCTTTTATAAGACACGGGGCTACCAAAGAATCTTTACCAATGATACTAATTACTCCCCCGTAGGTAAATCTTGGCATGCAACACTTCAGAAACATGCATATTTTGGCCTGCCTCAAAACAGATTTGCAAGCTCAAAGAATTCCAATTTACTCATTCAGGAATTGTTACTTCATTTCAATTTAGGGGTGGCATTACATGATTTAGATAGTGGTTATATTGATTTTAAAAACGTGCAATACAAAGAACGCATTTGTGGCTTCATACCCAAGAATTGGCTCAACACGTCAACTTCCACAGACTCTATTTTACTTTCTAGAGGCCCTGCAGATACCAACTACAGGTATTTTGCCAAGCATTTGTATCATTTTCGCGATTCCGCACAGATCGACACTACTTCCTTTGAACTCATTACAGAAAAAGAAAATAAAAAGTTAGCTTGGGAAAAACTGAAATTTGCCTTGTTCACAAAAGGATTGATTACCGAAAATACAGATAGCCTCCACATACGTAAAGTACTCAGAGGCTATCAAAAAAGTCATGGTTTAATTGCCGATGGCCTGATCGGGCAAGCCACGGTGATCTCATTTAAAGAATCGGGGCAAGACCGCTTTGCCAGGGCCATGATTGCACTAGATCGCCTCAGACAAGAAAAGTCAAAACCAAAATCTTTTATCGGGATCAATATCGCTTCGTTTACTTTGATTTTCGTCGCGGACGACACCCTGAGGGCACAACATAAAATCATCGTTGGCAAAATTGAGCATCCTACGCCTACACTTGAATCAAGAATTAGTAGAATAATCAGCTTGCCGTATTGGAAAGTCCCCAGTTCAATCGCCAAAAAAGAGGTGCTGCCTGCACTCAAGCGAAATCCAGCCTATTTGAACAAAGAACACATGCGCATTTACAAAGCAAAACAAAAGGAAGTGAATCCTGCCGCTATCAATTGGAAAAAAGTCAAAGACAATACCTTTCCTTACCAAATCATTCAAGATCCTGGACCTTGGAATAGTTTGGGGCTCATCAAATTTGAATTTGCCAACAACTTTTCTGTTTATGTCCACGACACGCCTAGCCGTTACCTTTTTGCGCAGGATTACAGGAGTTTTTCTCACGGATGCATGCGCTGTGACCAACCAATCGAACTCGGCAAGACAATTTTGAATTTCGATAAAACGGCAACAAAAGTAAATCCAGTGAGCCCTGATTCATTACAAAGTTTGATCAACCAGCAAATACACCAAAATATTCCTTTATTGAACTCATTGCCGATTTTTGTCTACTACTCGAGTGTGACAGCAGACCAAAAAGGCCTCTATTTTCATTTGGACTTGTATCAGAAAGAACAGAAACTCGTTGAGCTCTTGAGAACGAAAAATAATGGCTAATTTTACAAAAAATTAGAACCCATGATTGTTTCTCCATCCGTATTATCTTGTGATTTTGCCAATATTCAACGCGATACAGAAATGTTAAATGCTTCGGTTGCAGAATGGCTACACATCGACGTAATGGATGGCGTATTCGTCCCGAATATTTCTTTCGGTTTTCCGGTTTTACAAGCCATCAGAAAACACACCCAAAAGGTACTTGACGTGCACCTCATGATTGCCAATCCAGATGCATTTCTTGAAGAATTCAAAAAAGCTGGAGCAGATATACTTACCGTTCATTACGAATCTTGTACACACTTACACCGCACTATTTCAAGAATCCAAGAATTAGGCATGAAAGCAGGTGTGGCCTTGAACCCCCATACCCCAATTGAAGTCCTATCCGAAATTGCAACGCAATTAGACCTCGTTCTGATCATGAGTGTCAATCCGGGTTTTGGCGGGCAAAAATTCATTGAGGCAGCCACTGACAAAGTTGCGCGTTTGAAATCTTTGCGCGAAAAACATCAAGCGCATTTCATCATTGAAGTAGATGGCGGCGTCAACCTCAGCACAGGTGCTAAATTAGCCGCAGCAGGTGCTGATGCCTTAGTAGCCGGAAGTTTCGTGTTTGGTTCTGAAAATCCAGTTCAGACTATTGCTGAACTCAAAGCACTTTAACGTAACTTTAAAAGGTATTTATCGTTTGTAATTTCTATGAAGCAATTCCTTGCTCTTATTGTGGTGTGTTTAACTTTCTTGTCAGGAAATGCACAAGACCTCGCCGCGCAAGAACACGAGGCAGCAGTCATACTTTCGCAAATTCGCAGCTCCAAGGAAGATTCAGAAACCGATGCCGCACACCTCGCCTTTAAAAAAGCGATGAGTAACCTCGTTAAATCCAAAGGATTTTTTGACTACAATTTTAAAGAACTAAAGATCGCTGATCTGCGCAGTGCAGATCAGACAGTCAGGCTTCTAACTTGGAATATTGAATACAGCGATCTCTCGTACAGTTATGGTGGTTTTGTTTTAAGACGTGAAGAAGGCCGAGAAAAGGTTTTGATCCAAGAACTCAATGACCAACTCGATGCCTACAGTACCAAGCCGGAAGGCATTATCGATGCCAAAGCATGGTATGGCGCCATTTACTTCAAAATCATCGATTTTGCTTTTCAAGGCAAAACCTGTTATTTATTGTTTGGCTATGATGCCGGAACAACCATGAGCAATTATAAATTGCTTGACGTCCTGAGTTTTAGCGGTCAAACCGTAAAATTTGGCGCCGCAGTTTTCAAAGATCAGAAACAAACCAAGAAAAGGGTTGTATTGGAATACTCCAACATGGCAACCCTTTCCTTAGAATTTGAACCCAAACGCAATCGCATTGTATTTGACCACTTGTCTCCAGAATCGCCAGCCCTTGAAGGAGTGGCCTCCTATTATTTTCCAGACATGTCTTATGATGCTTACGTTTACGACAGTGACCGAGAAATTTGGATGCTAGAACAAGATGTCGTTGCTACTAACCCTGCAGACGTTGGTGAAAAATATTTCTATACGCTCAATAAGAAAACTGGTCTGGTCGAAAAGAGTAAAATGAATAAAGATTGGATCAATCCGGCCGACCCTACTAATCAGGCCAATGGTCAGCACAAAGCTGCATTACCTGAACAAACCACGGATGAATTTCCTGAACTTCCAAGAAAAGAGCGACGCAAATGGCTCAAAAGAAATCGAAATTACAATCCTGAAAGCTACTAAAACAAAAAATATGCAACTCGGTAAAATCAACCAACTCACTATTCAACGTTTCGCGCCTCCAGGTGCTTATTTGGTTGATGCACAAGAAAACGAAGTGCTATTACCTAATAAATACCTCGAGCCCGATTGGAGCGAAGGCAGTGTTGTTGACGTTTTTGTCATGAAAGATTCTTCGGACAGAATCGTTGCTGTCAAAGAAACGCCCTACATCCTACTCGGTGATTTCGCTTATTTGGAAGTTGTAGAAATCAATCCATTCGGGGCTTTTGTTGATTGGGGCCTCGACAAAGATTTATTTGTGCCTTTTGCTGAGCAGCGACATGCACTACAAATTGGTGAGAAATACCTTTTCACCTTAATGTATGACTACGAAACTGATCGGCTATTTGGTAGCATGAAAATTCGCAAAATGTTGAGCCCTTGCAAAGACTTTTCGCTCGAAGGTCAAGAGGTCAGTGTTTTCATTGGTGAAGAAGGAAAACTCGGTAGAAATGTAATCGTGAATAACCAATATGAAGGGCTCATTTTTCGCAATCACCAGAGCCGCATTTTAGCGCCCGGGGAGGTCTTAACTGCATATGTTGCTAAAGTAAGAGAAGATGGCAAACTTGATATTACGCTTGAAATCATCAATGATAGCCGCTATGATGCTGCAGAGCAGAAGATTCTAACCCTTCTTAAGGAACACGATGGCTTTCTCTACTTGCATGACAAAAGCGAGCCAGATGAAATCAAAGCACTGCTTGGCATGAGTAAAAAAACATTCAAACAAGCAATCGGTAAGCTCTACAAGCATCAGCGAATTAGCCTTGAGCCAACCGGAATTAAGCTGACCCAAAAGGGCGCTTAACGACCATCTCCATCAAGTAAATTACCTAAACCACCAAGAATACTACCTTCTTCTTTGCGCGTGGTTGTGCCGTAAGATAAAATTCTTGACGCCAATCTTGAAATTGGCAAACTTTGCAACCAAACCTTACCTGGACCCTGAAGCGTTGCGAAAAATAATCCTTCGCCTCCAAAAATGGTATTCTTGATGCCTCCAACAAATTGGATGTCATAATTGATTTCTTGTGTATAAGCTACAATACAACCGGTGTCTACTCTCAAGACTTCTCCAGGTTGCAAGGTTCTTTCAGTGATATAGCCGCCAGCATGACAAAATGCCAAACCATCACCTTCTAATTTTTGCATGATAAAACCTTCACCACCAAACAAGCCAGTGCCTAATTTTCTTTGAAATTCAATTCCAACAGACACACCCTTAGCTGCGCACAGAAAAGCATCTTTTTGACATACCACTTTGCCGTTATATTGCTGTAAGTCGAGAGCGATGATTTTACCAGGATAAGGTGAGGCAAAAGCGACTTTAGCCTTGCCTAATCCTTGGTTGGTAAATGCCGTCATGAAAAGACTTTCTCCCGTTAAAAGGCGTTTGCCGGCACTGAACAATTTACCCATAAAACCTGTCTGCCCAGAACCGTCGCCAAAAATCGTTTGCATTTCTATGGCTTGATCCATATACATGAACGCACCTGCTTCAGCAATAGCGGTTTCTTGCGGATCGAGTTCTATCTCGACCAATTGCATTTCTTCACCTTTGATTTCGTAGTCTATTTCGTGATTGTTTCTCATGACGATTATTTTTTACAAAAATAGTAACAAAGTAAAAGCCAAGTTATTGTTTAACTTTGCCCTATGGAACAAGCAAACCGTGTAGCCGTCATTGGCGGTGGAAGTTGGGCAACTGCACTCGTAAAAATATTGTGTAACAACCACGACCAAGTGCAATGGTGGATGCGCAGCCAAGAAGCCATTGATCACCTTGAGCGTTTTGGACACAATCCAAAATACTTGCAATCAGTGTCTTTTAAAACAGAGCAATTGGTATTGAGTACCGACCTCAAAGCTATACTTGCCTCGGCAGATGTTGTTGTTATTGCTACACCTGCTGCTTTTTTACAAGAAGCATTTGAAGGTATTGATGCCAGCCATTTTACAGATAAAATCGTTTTCTCTGCGGTTAAAGGAATTATTCCAGCATATAATGCCATTCCAGCACGTTTTATACACAAGAGTTTCAATGTGCCCTACGAAAAAATAGGTATTATTTCTGGGCCTTGTCATGCTGAAGAAGTCGCTATGGAGCGCTTGTCTTATCTTACACTTGCTTGCCAAGATGCGAACTACGCCCAATTGATGGCCGACAAACTGAGCTGTCGCTACATCAAAACAACAACATCAGATGATCTTTTTGGCACTGAATTTTCTGCTGTTCTTAAAAATGTTTACGCCCTTGCAGCAGGCATTTGCCATGGATTAGGCTATGGTGACAACTTTCAAGCGGTGCTCATTTCAAACGCCATTCAAGAAATAGAAAAATTTATTGATGTTATTCATCCGGTACACCGCGATACCAAAACGAGTGCCTATCTGGGTGACCTTTTAGTAACAGCATACTCAAGTTTCTCTAGAAACAGAACCTTTGGTTTTATGATTGGAAAAGGGTATTCTGTCAAAACGGCCCAACTCGAAATGAACATGATTGCCGAGGGTTACTACGCAACGAAGTGCCTATGGGAAATCAATAAAAAATTCCAGGTAGACATGCCCATTTTACAAGCCGTTTACCACATTATCTATGAAAAAATTTCTCCGGCTGTAGAAATGAAATTATTAGCTGATCAACTCGCATAAACAAATGAAAGTATTCAAATTTGGCGGTGCCTCGGTAAAAGATGCTGCTTCGATAAAAAATGTTAGTTCTATCCTGACCCGATATACGGGTCAGAAAATTATTGTGGTGGTTTCCGCGATGGGAAAAACCACCAATAAATTGGAAGAAATTGTCAGTGCGCTCCTTGCCAAGGATCAAAAAACTTTTGTGGGTTTAGTAGATGAATTACAGCAAAATCATTTAGAGATTGCAGCAGGGCTTTTTCCAGATAAGCACTTTCATATTTTTGAACTCCTCGAAGATATCTTCGTAGATTTAAGAGGTCAAATTCAAAGAAATCTATCGGAAAACCAAGCCTTCATCTACGATCAAATTGTATCTCTAGGTGAATTAATATCTAGTCAAATCGTCAATGCTTATTTATTAGACCAAGGATTTAATAGTCATTGGCTAGATGCCAGAACAGTTATCCGAACAGACAATAAATACCAAGAAGGAACCATAGACTGGGCCAAAACCGCACAACTTTGTGAGCAAATCATAGTACCCGCATTCCAGCAACATGACATCTTACTGACGCAGGGCTTTATAGGCCATACCTCGGAAGGTTTTACAACAACGCTCGGTCGAGAAGGGTCTGATTACTCTGCCGGAATTTTGGCATACAGTTGTAATGCCACGGATGTAACCATTTGGAAAGATGTACCAGGTATGCTCAATGCCGACCCTAAATATTTTGCGGATACGCAACTTCTCGAGCACATCTCGTTCAAGGAAGCCATTGAATTATCCTACTATGGTGCAAGTGTCATTCATCCAAAAACGGTTCAGCCCTTACAGCAAAAAGATATTCCACTCTATGTAAAGTCTTTTATAGACCCTGAAGCATTAGGAACCAGCATCTCAAGTTCTGTAAGCCAAGACGCAAAAATCCCTTCCTTCATCGTTAAAAAAGAGCAACTCTTACTGACCATCAGCTCCAAAGATTTTTCATTTATCGCCGAACAGCACTTGAGCGATATTTTCGAGACACTTGCGCTGTTACAAATTCCAATCAATATCATGCAAAATTCTGCATTGAATTTCTCTATTTTGGTCGATCGCAAAAAAGTTAAGCTCGAGTCTTTGCGCGGAGCTTTGCAAACCAAATATCAGTTAAAATACAATGAAGGTTTGGAGTTGGTTACTATTAGACATTATGATCAACATACGATTGAACAAATGACTAAAGGAAAAGAAGTCATTCTCGAACAACGCACCCGAAATACGGCTCGCTTTGTACTTCGCAATTTAGAATGAATTAAAATACCATAAAAGTGGTATCGTATTTTTGTGAACAGCTTTGTAAATTTGGGCATGTCAAATACGTTAGATACAATTGCGTTGCACGAGCTTGTTGAGATTACCTCTATTGCCGCTTCGCCATTTGCATCTAAATTAACAGAAATGGGGCTTACAAAAGGCCAGTACATCAAGGCACTCTTCAAAGCTCCATTTGGCGATCCCATCGCATTCGAATGCAATGGAAATGTATTGTCCATGCGCAAAGAAGAAGCCCGATTTATCGAAGTCAAATCGGCATGACGCATTTTTGCTTAGCTTTGTAAGCCTATGAAAATCGCGTTAATTGGTAATCCTAACACCGGCAAAAGTTCAGTATTCAATATGCTTACTGGTTTGCGTCAGCAAGTCGGTAATTTTCCGGGCGTTACCGTAGAATTGCGTCAAGGAAGTATCCAATCAACAACAGGTACCCATCAAATTCTAGATTTCCCAGGCACCTACAGTATTTTTCCTCGATCAAACGAAGAGGCTGTAGTTCAAGAGGCATTGTGCAATCCAACACATCCTTCACACCCTGAACTCATTTTGTTTGTGGCAGATGCAGCTCAACTCGAGCGCAATCTTTTGTTCTTTAGCCAAGTTTATGATCTTGGTAAACCCTTGATTTTACTACTCAATATGTGGGACCGCGCCATGGCCAAAGGCTTGCATATCGACATAGACAAAATTCACGCGCTCTTTCCTGGTATCAAAATCATTCAAACCAATGCTCGGGTGAAACTAGGCAAGGACAGGATTTTAAGCGAAATTGCTCAAAACAATTTGGCTCCTACCGAAACTTTCATCGGTGCTGAAAATTTACAAACGAACGATCAAGCAATTCAACAGGCAGATGCCAATCAAAGACTTGAAAAAATAAGAGGCGCAAAACTCATACAGCATAAAAAAACAGCGCAACCAAATTTTTCAATTAAGCTCGATCGCTTACTTACGCATCCTATTTGGGGCTACGGCATATTTGCCGTTATGCTTTTATTTTTATTTCAATTGATTTTTACATTTGCTGCCATTCCTATGGATTTCATCGATGAGCAATTTGTAAACCTCAGCAATTTTGCCTCCAATCAACTTCCTCAGGGCTTACTGACGAATCTCATTTCTCAAGGTTTGATTCCCGGTATAGGCGGCGTTTTAGTTTTTGTTCCTCAGATTGCCATTCTATTCTTTTTTATCGCACTGCTCGAAGAAACCGGTTATTTATCTCGGGTAGTTTTCATCATGGACCGCCTTATGCGGCCATTTGGTTTAAATGGCAAAAGCGTCGTGCCACTGCTGTCGAGTGTGGCCTGTGCCATTCCCGGTGTGATGTCTGCACGAACAATTGCCGACCCTAAAGAAAGATTAATTACTATTCTCGTTGCGCCATTCATGAGTTGTTCGGCCAGGATTCCAGTTTACACCTTATTGATCAGTTTAGTGATTCCAAAGACTTACCTATTCGGATTTTTTAACCTACAAGGACTTGTCTTGTTTGGCCTGTATACTTTGGGGATTGTTTTTGCCTTACTCACTGCCATCTTGCTTAATTTCTTGCTAAGCAAAGAAAAAAAAGGATTCCATATCATGGAACTTCCCGAATATAAGGCGCCAAGATTTGCAAATGTTGGCATTACAGTTATTGAAAAGGTCAGGCTTTTTGTAACCGACGCTGGAAAGATCATCGTTGCCATTTCTATCTTACTATGGGCATTGGCTACGTTTGGCCCTGCCTCAAGAGAAAAGCAACTCGAACAACTTACACAAAGTAAAAAGTATACAGAAGCTAGTCCAGCGCAACAACAAGAACTATATGCTGCAACTTCCCTATCGGGTTCATACATGGGTCATTTAGGAAAAAGTATTGAGCCGGTAATTCAACCGCTTGGTTACGACTGGAAAATTGGTATCTCTTTATTGACCTCCTTTGCCGCACGCGAAGTATTTGTTGGCTCCTTGGCCACTATCTATTCCGTTGGAGAGACGGGTTCAAATGACCGACTGATCAATAAACTCAAGGAGGAAAAAAAACCCAATGGCCAACCCATGTTCTCTTTGGCAACAGGAATGTCCCTGCTCATTTTTTATGTATTTGCAATGCAGTGTATGGCGACTTTAGCGGTGGTCAAAAGAGAAACCAACACATGGAAATGGCCACTCATTCAATTGGCGTTTATGGGTCTAATTGCTTATTTATGCGCGTTCTGTACTTTTCAACTGCTGTCTTAAGATAATTTTGTACTTTTCAATATGCAAAACATCCTCGTTTTTATCATCTGTTTGGGCGCAATAAGTTTTCTGTCTTATCGATTTTATCTAAACTTTTTTGCCAAAAACAATAGCTGTAAAAGTTGCGGGATGTCGACAGAAACTCAGCAAATTGAAAGAAAGTGAAAAGCGCACAACTCTATAAGTATAGCCAAGAATTTTTTGCCGTCAAAAACGAAAGTGTTCAGCAGATTTGCTCAGACTTCGAACCAAACGCCATCGACCAAGATTATGTTTATTGGCTCAATTTTCACAATTTAGAGCAACGAGAAGCACTTGAATTACTTTGTCAAAAATTGAATCTGGACAAACTCAGCATCGAAAGTATATTCATGCCTCTCAGGAGATCCAAGGTCGAGGAATATCCAAATTATTTATTTTTTCAAATCCATATCCTTAGAAACAATTCAACCTCAGCAAGCG
>CAYPVA010000025.1:0-16907 GCA_964414045.1 uncultured Lishizhenia sp.
TGATCTCAAAATTGGATTGTTTATCCTGAAAAATGCGTTCTTCATTGAAGTCAAATTGCCCTTCTTCGCAACATTGAACTTTATGCAGTTTTATGCGTGCATCTTGAGCCACCTCAATTTGTGTGTGCGTATGGGAAAAACCAACGCTATTTGAAATGCTAAAATGTGCCAGTACAATCTGCGCCTCAGTGTTTCTACCAAATTTGAGTTGATTTCTGTAAAAATGCGCTCCGCCTGAATGCAAATAGATGATTTGAATAGGTTGATCAAGTGTGACGCCGTCATTAAGCGAAATCATACAGCCATTACTTGCATACAGCGTGTTCATTGCACCAAACACGTCTTTGTAAGCCTCATTTTGAAAAGCAAGCGTACTATCGTTTATCGAGGAAATAGTAACATTTGCAATGAGTTGTTGCGGAATAAAGAGCTGCGGCCCATTGACGTAAATGGTAGGGATATCTTGGATGATTTGATAAGCGCTTAACTGCTCGTAAGAAAGTGTTTCAAAAGCACTAAAATTAGCGTTGAGCAATTTTTGTAAGCGCGTATATTTGAATCTTTCATTTCTTGTGGTTGGGAAGACCTCCTTTGAAAGAAACGCAGCAGCATCGCTCTGTAAGGTTTTTAGCCCTGGTATTGGTGTAGGCAAGAATTGGTTGCAAAATTCGGATAATTTGCTGTCGGTGATGGCGCTCATGTTATAAACTTTCTTTGATCCAATCGTATCCTTTTTCTTCGAGCTCTAGCGCAAGTTCTTTCGGTCCGGACTTGACAATTTTACCGTCGTAAAGAACATGTACAAAATCAGGAACGATGTAATCAAGTAAGCGCTGATAATGCGTAATGACGATACATGCATTTTCAGGAGATTTCAAGGCATTTACACCGTGCGAAACGATGCGAAGGGCATCGATATCAAGCCCAGAATCAGTTTCATCGAGCACCGATAATTTGGGTTCTAGCATTGCCATCTGAAAGATTTCGTTGCGCTTCTTTTCTCCTCCGGAAAAACCTTCATTGACAGATCTCGAGGCAAGCTTGGCGTCGAGTTCTACTAACGCAGATTTTTCTTTAACGAGGGCCATGAATTCTTTGGCTGAAATAGGTTCTTGACCCAAGTAGGCGCGCTTTTCGTTCAGTGCTGTTCTTAAAAAGTTAACGTTACTCACACCAGGAATTTCAACGGGGTATTGAAAGGCAAGAAACAAACCAGCTCTTGCGCGGTCTTCCGTGGCAAGTTCGAGGAGGTCTTGTCCGTCGAAAATGACTTCACCAGCAGTGATTTCGTAGTCTTCGCGACCCGCAAGCACATTTGCAAGCGTACTTTTTCCGGCACCATTTGGCCCCATGATGGCATGTACTTCGCCTGCTTTTACTTCCAAATTCAAGCCCTTTAGGATTTCTTTTCCGTTGATTTGGGCGTGTAAGTTTTTGATTGAGATCATGTGTTGTTCTGTTTTTGGAACAAATTAATTTGAGTTATCCGACGCTACCTTCAAGGCTAATTGCCAAAAGCTTTTGTGCTTCTACTGCAAATTCCATCGGGAGTTGATTGAGTACTTCTTTGCAATAGCCATTAACGATGAGGCTGATCGCTTTTTCTTCACTGATGCCACGTTGCATGCAATAGAAAAGTTGGTCTTCACCAATTTTTGAGGTAGTTGCTTCATGCTCAATTTTGGCTGTTGGATTCTTACATTCGATGTAAGGGAAGGTATGAGCCCCACAAACATCGGTCATGAGCAGAGAGTCGCACTGAGAGAAATTTCTTGCGTTGTCTGCTCCTTTATGGATTTGCACTAGCCCTCGGTAAGAGTTTTGAGATTTCCCGGCTGAAATACCTTTGGAAATAATCGTTGATTTGGTGTTTTTTCCGAGGTGAATCATTTTGGTTCCGGTATCGGCCTGCTGCATATTATTGGTGACTGCAACAGAATAAAATTCTCCGATGGAGTGATCACCTTTTAGAATGCAAGAAGGGTATTTCCAAGTTACTGCAGAACCGGTTTCTACTTGTGTCCAGGAAATTTTGGCGCGGTCTTCACATAGACCTCTTTTGGTAACAAAATTGAAAACACCACCTTTTCCGTTTTTATCGCCTGGATACCAGTTTTGAACGGTAGAGTATTTGATTTCGGCATCTTTGAGTGCTATGAGTTCTACTACAGCTGCGTGCAACTGATTTTCATCGCGTTGTGGGGCAGTACAGCCTTCGAGGTAAGAAACATAGGCACCTTCATCAGCGACTACCAAAGTTCTTTCGAACTGCCCAGTTCCGCCGGCATTGATGCGGAAATAGGTGGATAATTCCATCGGGCAACGTACGCCTTTCGGTATGTAGCAAAATGAACCATCAGTGAAAACAGCGCTATTGAGCGCAGCATAAAAGTTATCGGTATTCGGAACAACCGTTCCCATATACTTTTGCACCAATTCTGGGTATTCCTGCACTGCATCTGAAAAAGAACAGAAAATAATACCGAGTTCTTTGAGTTTTGCTTTGAATGATGTGGCCACTGATACTGAATCCATGACAAAGTCAACGGCAACACCGGTCAGGCGCTGCTGTTCTTCCATGGAAATACCCAGTTTGCTCATGGTTTCTTTGAGCTCAGGATCGACGTCGTCCCAGGATTCATATTTTTTAGTTTGCTTTGGCGCTGCGTAATAGGCGATGTCTTGAAAATCTGGCTTGGTATATGCGACGTGAGCCCACTCGGGTTCTTGCATCGTTTTCCAGATTTCGAAAGCTTTTAAGCGATAAGTCAATAACCATTCCGGCTCATTTTTTTTGGTAGAAATGAGTCTGATGATATCTTCGTTGAGCCCTTTAGGAACCGTTTCTGTCTCGATATCAGTGACAAAACCAAATTTGTATTCTTGGTTTTCGAGGTCCTTGGCGAGGTCGTTTTCAGTGTAGTTTGACATATTATACAGAAAAAGATTCTCCACAGCCACAAGTGCGGTCTGCATTTGGGTTTTGAAATACAAAACCTTTACCGTTTAAACCGCCCGAGAAATCAAGGGTTGTTCCAACAAGGTAGAGGTAACTTTTTTTGTCGACAACGACTTTAACGCCATTATTTTCAAAGCTCATGTCACCTTCTTTTTCCTCGTTGTCAAAAGTGAGTTGGTACATGAGACCTGAACAACCACCTCCTTGAACTCCAACGCGAATAAAGAAACCATCTTTCCCTTCGTCCTCCATGAGGCGCAGGGCTTGCTTTTTAGCGGTATCTGTAACAGTTAGCATTTAATTTTATTTAGATTAATTATAAATAAAACAATATAATTCCTGCAAATTTACCACTTTAATGGTATTGCATCCAAAGAAACAAACAAAGAAATTCTGCTGTTGTTTGGGTTTCTGTGTATTTTTAAGCCATGAAGAAGTTGATTTTCGCAACTGCGGTTCATTTTTTATGTTTTTCTTGGTTTTTTGCCCAACAAAAGGCACCTGAATTTAAAACCAAGTATGTATTTGTTTTAGTCATTGACGGCCCACGTTACTCTGAAACTTATGGCGAACCGACCTGTAAATACAGCCCCTTGCTCTGTGACTCACTCAAAAAAGAAGGAACTTTCTACGCGCAATTTAAAAACAACGGCCCCACATTTACGGTTCCTGGCCATACGGCCATAGTGACTGGAAACTATCAGCGCATTTCTAATGCAGGTACTGCTTTGCCCAAGCAACCCAATATCTTTCAATATTTTTTGAAAAGTACGGGCCTAGATTCTACGGCAGCGTATGTGGTAGCGAGCAAAGGTAAACTCGATGTATTGGTCAATACCACACACAAAAAGTGGCACAATCAGTATGTAGCCAGCACCTATTGCGGACCTAATGGAAATGGCCTTGGCTATGGCAGAGATGATAAAACCTTTGCAAAGGTGACTGAATTGGTCATGAGTGAAAATCCTCCCCAACTCATGTTGATCAATTTGTTGGCAGTAGATGTTTATGGCCACGCCAATAATTGGGAAAAATACTTAGAGTCCATCACGCAATCAGATAAATATGCGGCACAATTATGGCAAATGATCCAGCAAAATCCTGTGCTGAAAGACCAAACTACCCTGATGATTACCAATGACCACGGCCGACACCTAGACGGCGTACGCTCTGGCTTTGTAAACCACGGTTGCTGGTGTGAGGGGTGCCGTCATATTTCACTCTTGGTTTTGGGCCCAGACACACCAAAAGGAAAAATCGTAAACGAAGAGGCAGAAATGATAGACATCTCAAAAACAATAGCTGAGATCTATCATTTTCAAATGCCAACCAGTAAGGGTAATTTTCTGATAGATGCTTTTCCGGCAGGACAGAAAAAGGCCTTATTAGTTGAATAATTCATTCAAAAGTTGGTCATCCACTAAATTTGGCAGCGTTACTTTCAAAAGTGGTTCTGCTTCCATTGCGCGTTTGATGGCAAAAGTTGCATTTTCGTTGCGCGCCCAGTTTCTTCTGGCAATTCCGTTATTGACATCCCAATGCAGCATACTTGTGAGATTGCGTTGTGCTTGTTCAGAACCATCGAGGAGCATACCGAAGCCGCCGTTAATAACCTCGCCCCAGCCAACGCCGCCTCCGTTGTGGATACTCACCCAAGTAGCGCCTCTGAAGCTGTCTCCAATGACATTCTGAATGGCCATATCGGCGGTAAACCGAGAGCCGTCGTAAATGTTGGATGTTTCTCGGTATGGAGAATCAGTGCCGGAAACATCGTGGTGGTCGCGTCCGAGAATAACAGGACCAATTTCACCGTTTGCAATGGCTTTGTTAAAAGCAGCGGCAATGAGCATGCGTCCTTCGGCATCGGCATATAAAATGCGTGCCTGTGAACCAACAACGAGTTTATTTTGTTGTGCTCCTTTGATCCATTGGATGTTGTCAGCCATTTGCTGCTGGATTTCTTCTGGGCTATTGCGCATCATTTCTTCCAAGACGGCACAAGCAATGGCGTCGGTTTTCTCGAGATCTTGAGGGTCACCGCTCGCACAAACCCAACGGAAAGGCCCAAAGCCAAAGTCAAAGCACATAGGGCCTAAAATATCTTGCACATAGGACGGATACTTGAAGTCAATGTGATTGGATGCCATGACATCGGCTCCTGCTCTTGAAGCCTCAAGTAAAAACGCGTTTCCGTAGTCAAAGAAATAAGTGCCTTTGGCCGTGTGTTTATTGACAGCTTCAGCGTGTCTTCTTAGGCTTTCTTGAACGTATACTTTGAATTTTTCGGGATCAGTGGCCATTAACTCATTAGCCTGCTCAAAGCTAAGCCCTGCAGGATAATAACCACCAGCCCAAGGATTGTGCAATGAGGTTTGGTCAGAACCTAAATCAATATGAATGCCTTCTGAATCAAAGCGCTCCCAGATATCGACTACATTTCCTAAATAGGCCAATGATACTACTTCGTGGATAGCCTGCGCCGCACGAACTCTTTGACAAAGTGCATCGAGGTTGTCAAAAACTTCATCTACCCATCCTTGTGAATGACGGGTGTGAACGGCTTTTGGGTTTACTTCTGCGGTGATAGAGATCACGCCGGCAATATTGCCTGCTTTGGGTTGTGCACCTGACATGCCCCCTAAACCTGCCGTAACAAATATTTTCCCTTTGATGTCCTCGCGATTTTTAGCGATGCGTCGGAGGGCATTAAGTACTGTGATGGTGGTGCCATGTACAATGCCTTGTGGCCCAATGTACATGTAAGAACCCGCTGTCATTTGACCGTATTGCGACACACCCAGTGCATTGAATCGCTCCCAATCATCTGGTTTAGAATAGTTTGGTATGACCATCCCGTTTGTAACCACAACTCTTGGTGCATTTTGATGAGAGGGAAATAGACCCATAGGGTGTCCGGAATACATCACGAGTGTTTGCTCGTCGGTCATTTCAGACAAATATTTCATAGTGAGGCGATATTGTACCCAATTTTGGAATACAGCGCCATTTCCTCCGTATGTTATAAGTTCGTGTGGGTGCTGCGCAACGCGATGGTCTAGGTTATTATGGATCATGAGCATGATCGCTTTAGCTTGCTCGCTCTTGCCTGGATATTGGTCAATTGGTCGGGCAAAAATCTGGTGCTCTGGCATGAACCTATACATGTAGATGCGGCCATAAGTAGTTAGCTCTTGCGCAAATTCAGCGGCGAGTTCAGCATGTTGTGCCTTTGGAAAATACCGCAACGCATTGCGAATTGCTAATTTTTTCTCTTCAGGACTCAGTATTTCCTTGCGCTTTGGCGCATGATTTACATTTGGATCATAAGTTTTTACTTTAGGAAGCTCAGCAGGTATTCCTTGTTGTATTTCGTCGGCAAAACTGATCATGGATCTCTATTTTTAATGCAAAAGTAAGCATAATTAAACGTAGCTTTGTAAGCTGAAAACCCAAGATTTAATTTATGGAAAACAAAGAATTGGTTAGAATAGCCTCGCAAGTAAGAAGAGATATCGTCAGAATGGTTTCAGCAGTTAATTCAGGCCACCCAGGTGGTTCTTTGGGCTGCACAGATTTCCTCACTTATTTATATTTTGAGCAAATGAAGCACAACGCTGCTTCTTTTAGCATGGATGGCCGAAATGAAGACCTCTTCTTTTTATCCAACGGACATATTTCACCAGTTTGGTATAGTGTTTTAGCACGCGCAGGCTATTTCCCTGTTTCTGAATTAGGCACCTTTAGAAAGTTATCTACCCGTTTACAAGGGCACCCATCTACAGATAAGGGTTTACCAGGTATTCGAATGGCTTCAGGTTCTTTAGGCCAAGGCCTTTCTGTCGGAGTAGGAGCCGCACAAGTGAAAAAACTAAATAACGACCCAAGTATAATTTACACGCTTCATGGCGACGGCGAATTACAAGAGGGTCAAATTTGGGAAGCAGCCATGTATGCTGCCGCAAATAAAGTAGACAACATCATCGCTACCATTGACGACAACGGCCGACAAATCGACGGAGACATCGATCAAGTTTTGTCTTTAGGTGACCTCGGTCAAAAATGGCAAGCTTTTGGATGGGAGGTTTTAAAAATGAACGGTCATGATTTTGATAGCATCCGAACAACCATGCAAGCGGCAAAAGCGCTTACAGGAAAAGGTAAACCAATTGTCATTATCATGAAAACCGAAATGGGTCAAGGTGTTGATTACATGATGGGTTCTCACAAATGGCACGGTGTAGCCCCAAATGCAGAACAACTTGAAGCCGCATTACAACAATTAGAAGAAACTCTCGGAGACTACTAGTGAGAAAAATAAGCGTGATTTGGTTGTTGTTCCTGACGAGCATTTGCTGGTCACAACCCATGACACGCATACTTTTTATTCTAGATGCATCCAATTCCATGAATCTGGATTGGAACAACCAAACGCGAATGGCTGCAGCCAAAGAGGTACTGGTAAAAAGTTTAGATGGCCTCAAAGAGGTTCCAAACCTTGAAATTGCCTTGCGCGTTTATGGCCACCAATCTATCGTTACAAACACCTACCAAGATTGCCAAGACACCAAACTTGAAGTTCCATTTGCGCCAAACAACATTGACCCTATTAAAATGAAAATTAGGGGCTTGCAGGCAAAAGGCGCTACCCCAATTGCCAGATCTCTTGAGGCCTCTGCCGCAGATTTCCCAGATACTTTAGCCAGAAATTTCATCATATTGATCACCGATGGCCTTGAGTCCTGTGATAACGACCCCTGTATCATCGCGCGTAAACTCCGTGACAAGGGCGTGAAAGTAACGCCATTTGTGATTGGTTTGGGTATGGACTTATCATATCTCGATAAATTTGAGTGCATCGGAAGTTATACCGATGCAGAAAGTAAGGAGGCGTTCAGTAATGTTTTAGGTAATGTGCTCAACAAGGCCTTACAAAACACCAGCGTTCAGATCAACCTGAATACCGTCGAAGGAAAGCCGCTCGAAACCGACGTCAGTATGTTTTTGTATGAGGCCGGAACCCAAAATCTCAAGTATACCTTTGTACACACCCTCAACAGAAAAGGACTTCCAGATACGCTTTTCTTAGATCCGGCTGTCAAATATGACTTAAAAGTCAATACAGTGCCCGCTGTCTCAGTCAAGAACATCGTTATCAAACCACATACTCACAATATCATTCCGGTCGATGCTGGGCAGGGTCAATTGAAAATAACTTCTTTGAAAAGCCCTTCAACTGCCAAAATTGAAACCAGAATATTACAAAATGCAACTAGCCAGACACTCAATGTTCAACAGCTAGGCGAAATACAAAAATATTTGGTCGGGACCTACCAACTTGAAATTTTAACCTTGCCCCGAATCTACAAAGAAGTCAAAATTGACCAATCAAAATTGACCAACATCGATGTCGTGGCCGCTGGCCAACTGACCTACACTTCTCAAAAAGTGTTGGTGGGTCAAGTTTTTTATGAAAGAAACCCAGGACAATGGGAGTGGGTCTTGGACCTCAAAGACAATCAAAAAGCAGGTGCTTGGAACTTACAACCAGGTTCATACAAAGTGGTATACCGCGAGAAAGACCAACGCTCAAGTGCCTATACCAAAGAGAAGAAATTTAATATCGCAACCCTCAATACAACTAATTTAACTTTATAAGCATGGAATTTGAAATTTTCGGTAACAAAGATACGCGCTCTGGTTTCGGAGAAGGTTTAGCAGAACTAGGACAAACACATCCAAACGTAGTTGCACTTTGTGCGGACCTCACAGGGTCTTTAAAAATGGACGCTTTTCAAAAAGCAAACCCAGATCGATTTTTCCAAACAGGTATTGCTGAGGCCAACATGATCGGGCTTGCAGCCGGTATGACCATCGGCGGAAAAATCCCCTTTACCGGAACTTTTGCCAACTTTTCTACAGGAAGGGTTTATGATCAAATCAGACAGTCTGTTGCTTATTCAAAAAAGAATGTAAAAATATGTGCTTCGCATGCGGGCCTTACCCTTGGAGAAGACGGCGCAACCCACCAGGTATTAGAGGATATCGGTATGATGCGCATGTTGCCAAACATGACTGTTATTGTACCTGCTGATTTCAATCAAACCAAACAAGCAACCATAGCCATTGCCGACCATGAAGGCCCAGTATACCTGCGTTTTGGCAGACCGGTCATGCCTATTTTTGTGAAACCAGATGCCAAATTTGTGATTGGTAAAGCAGATGTGCTCACCGAAGGAACCGATGTGACCATCATTGCTTGTGGACACATGGTTTGGAAATCAATTGAGGCACTCAAAGCGCTACACGAAATCGGCATTTCAGCAGAATTGATCAACATGCACACCATCAAACCACTAGATGAAGAAGCTATTTTGAAGTCTGTGGCTAAAACGGGTTGTGTAGTTACTGCCGAAGAACACATGATGAACGGTGGTTTAGGCGAGGCGGTATCTCAGGTGCTCAGCCGCAAAAATCCTGTACCGCAAGAATACGTGGCAGTCAATGATAGCTTTGGCGAATCCGGAACACCAATGGAACTCATGACCAAATATCACATTGATACACCAGATGTAGTGGAGGCGGTCAAAAGAGCCATCAGCCGCAAAAATATCATTATTTAAGTTGATACTTGAAGCTTTTAGGAAGAGGCGCTAGCTGCAAGCTAGCGCCTCTTCTATTTGATCCACAGGAGCAAAACAAGCGCCATGAATACAAACGGATATTTTGTTGGGCGTGTATCCTTTTGAAATAGGAAGTTCTTCGTGATAGGAAAGCAAGCACGGAACTTTTTGGGTTTTTCTGAATACTTCAAAACTTGAAGCCCCATTGAGGACATGCCACTGTTTGGGATGTTCGATATATTTAAACAAGAGTAAGCCCCAATTGGAATAACCAGATCCATAGGCTTCCATACCGTCGTATATATTGGTGAGCATTTGTTTGGCGCTGTCAAGCCAAGCTTGATTTTGAAAGTAGTGCCCCATCGAGAAAAAGGCATGTGCCATTACAGAATTACTCGCCGGAATTACGTTGTCATTAAGCTCCATATTTCTACTGATGAGTTGAGAATCTTGCCCTGCAAAATAGCACAACTTACTCTCTGTGTGCTGGAAATCTTTAGAGACTTTTTCTGTCAAAATTTTGGCAAAATTCAAAAATTCAAGCGCTCCGGTACATTGATAAGCTAAAGTCAGTGCGTCAATGCTGTGTGCGTAGTCCTCTAAAAATGCCGCGATGCGTGACACGCCATTGGTACTTACCCGCAATAAATGATCGCCTTGCCATTGTGAATCCTTGATCCAGCGTAATATTTTTCGGGCGCGCAATAAAAAGGCCTCTTCACCAAAAACACGATAGGCTTCCAAAAGGCCTTTTGCCATCATGGCATTCCAACTCACGAGCATTTTGTTGTCCAGACCTGGCCTGATTCTTTTGGAGCGTTCTGAAAGTAAAATATCAATGAATTTTTCTTTCTTTTCTTGCCATTGGTCTAAGGTCAAATCGTGAGTTTGAGCAAAGGAAAGATCGTCTTGTTTTCTGAGCGGAATGTATTTTTCATCTTCCCAATAACCCAACTGATTAAAGTTCCAATATGATTTAACAAGCGCTGCATCTTTGTCAAAAAGTTGGTCTATTTCACTAATGGACCAACAATAGAATTTACCTTCCTCACCTTCACTGTCGGCGTCTAGGGCACTATAATACGCCCCACAAGGATCTAATAATTCCCTTTCGAGAAATTCAAAACTCTGAAAAACAATTTCTTTATAATGAGCTTTTTGATAGCGGGCATAGGCCTTGGCATAAAGTCCAATGGTTTGGGCGTTATCATAGAGCATTTTTTCGAAGTGAGGCACTTTCCAAAGCACATCGACTGCATAACGCGTGAAGCCACCTCCAATTTGATCATAGATGCCGCCAAATGCCATCTTGTCAAGTGTTAATGCGACGTGTTTATGTACCTTTTCTTCGTCAAAGTAGGCGGCATATTCCATCAGAAAGAGCCAATTATTTGGGAGCGGAAATTTTGGAGCACGATTCGTACCACCTTCAAAGGTGTCAAAAGAACGCGACCACCTCACCACCATTTCATGAAGCTTCTCTTCTTGAAAATCAATATTGAGCTGCGGTTTTTCAATGAAGTCAGCGCCTCTGATTCCTTCAGTGAGTTGTTGGGCATATTCCAGTGTCTTAGCACGGTCATTGTTGTAGGTATATACCAAGGACTTCAATACGTGCATCCATTGTTCTTTCGGAAAATAAGTACCTCCATAAATAGGACGACCATCGGGCAGGGTGAAGCAATTGAGTGGCCAACCACCTTTTTGCGTGATCAATTGAACGGCAGTCATGTAAATTTGGTCAACGTCAGGGCGCTCTTCGCGATCGACTTTTACATTGATGAAATGTGCATTCATCAGTGCAGCGACTTCCTCGTCTTCAAAACATTCGTGTTCCATCACATGGCACCAATGGCAAGCAGAATAACCCACACTGATGAGCACCAACTTATCTTGCGCTTTGGCCTGTTCAAAAACGTCATTTGACCAAGCGACCCAATTGACCGGATTGTTGGCATGTTGTAACAGATAAGGAGAACTTTCGTTGCTCAGTTGGTTGCTCATTTCGACCTAATTTGATGTAAAGAAAAACTATATTTGCCACAGAGATTACACCGTGCAACAAATTCGCCCCTACAAAGTTCTGCTTTTTTTAATTCTGGTACTGGCACTCTTGTGCATCCCAAGTTATTTTATTCCTGCAAAAGGTGTGGAGTGGATGGGCATTAATTGGAAGTTTCTTACAATAGATCGTGTTTGGGTTGCGAAGAAACAGGTCAAAAAGAATATTGATCAAATCGTGAAATCTGCCGATACTGCGAGTATCAATGACGGCATCAAACACAATGGCAAGAGCAACGGAAAAATAGGGTTACCCGATGGTGGAAGCGCCAATTTTTCCGCTGAGCACCCCTTGTTTTTAAGTCCTGAGGCGGCAGCAAATCTTGCGCGGTTTTTCACGGCAATGGAAGCAGCGGCAGCCGGCCAAAAAATCAGCATTTTTCATTACGGCGATTCTCAAATTGAAGGAGACCGCATGACGGGCTATATCAGACAGCGCTTACAGCAACAGTTTGGTGGTGTAGGCCCCGGTTTTATTCCGGCCTACAATGTTTACCAAACCCAAAGTTTCAAGCAAAGGGTTTCTGCCAATTTCAAAAGATATACCGCTTTTTGGCCACCCAAAATGGGAAGCCGCAAATATGGCGCGCTGCTTTCGGCTGCTACTTTTGGCCTCGATTCAGCAAAAGCGCAGCAGCAATTACCCACAGAAGCTTGGGTGGAGATCGAAGCGTCTGCAGCTGCCTTTAGCCGTTCAAGAACTTACAGTCAGGTGAAGTGTTTTTATAACAGTTGCTTCAAGCCCTGTTCTGTAAAAGTTTTTGAAAACAATAAACTCATCCATGAAGATTCTCTCATTGCTGATGGAGGTGCGCATGTACTGCCGCTGAGCTTTGACCATACTCCTGGAAAATTGCGTTATGTATTCTCCTCGGTTAAGAGCCCTATTTTCTCTGGTTTTAGTTTAGAAGGTGACCTCGGTGTTCAGGTCAATAATGTTGCCATGCGTGGTTCCTCAGGGCACGACCTAAGTTCTTCAGATGCACAGTTGTTTGGTCAAATGCACCGCGATGCCAATACGAAATTGATCATTTTACAATTTGGAGGTAATTCAGTACACGCCTTTAGAGATTCTAGCGGGGTGCGCTATTATGTCGGGGCACTCAAAAACAGGGTGCAGTATTTGAAGAAGATGGTACCTGGTGCGGCCATTGTGCTTATTGGGCCAAGTGATATGTCCAGACTCAATGAAGGTGTTTTTGAAAGCTATCCATTATTGCCTTATACAGTAGAGCGCATGCGCAAAATGTGCGCTGAGCAAGGTGTGGCTTTTTGGGACTTATTTGGTGCGATGGGCGGCCTCAATTCAATGCCAGCTTGGGTAGCTCAAGGTTTAGCAGGAAAAGATTATATCCATTTTAGTCCGCGTGGGGCCAGCATCGCCTCTCAACATTTTTATGAGGCGTTAATGACGGCCTATTCAGATTGGAAACAAAAAGCAGTGAATTGATGCGAACGCTGTTTCTTATCTTACTATTTAGCTCTCAAGCTATTTCTCAAGCACTTTTGAGACCAAATCCTGACTCATTGAGCCAAGCGGAAAAACTAATTGCCGCCCAATACCCATTCATTCAAGTTCAGTGCAATCAATTTCAATTTTTTAGTACGGAGAGTCCAAACTGGCGCATTTTGAACGAAAAATTAGCGCAAATGATTGACTTACAAGATGGGAAGCTTAATTTTTATCATATTGGTGGCTCGCACTTGCAGGCCGATATCTATTCCCATGATTTTCGGACTTTTTTGCAAAGCAATTGGCCGGGTTTAGTAGGCGAAAGAGGCTTGGTTTTTCCATACAATCTGGCAAATACGAATAACCCGTCAAATTATAACTTTTCATCTCCCAATGAATGGAAAGGCTACCGCAGTGTTCAACAAAGACCTGAAGATCTAGAATATGGTCTGACTGGAGCAGCAATCGAGTGTTCAGACTCCATCATTATGGTCAATTTCAAACACTTGAAAACTGCTGTTAAACCGCCTTTTGATCGCCTGCGAATTTATCATAATACGGGTGCGTTCCCTTATGAGCTCAATTTTGGAGACCAAGAATTACTCGTGACGCAAGTAGCCCACTACGCACAACTTGGCTACACTGAAATTCAATTTTCGGATCACCTCGACTCGCTTGACCTCATGTTTGTCAAACAAAGTGAAGATGCTTTTGCGTTGTCACTGTATGGGTTCGAGTTCTTAAATGACCTCCCTGGCATCACCTACACGGCAATTGGTATCAATGGAGCGAGTTTACCAACCTATCTGTCTAATACGCACTTTAGCCGAGATTTACAGTTGCGCCCGCCTGACTTATTTATTTTTTCGGTCGGCACCAACGACGCCCATTGTTCTTATGAAGCATTTAACCCACAGGTTTATAAATCGAATTTGGAGAAAATGATCCTACAAATCTTGGCAGTGAACCCAAATTGTGCCATTTTGCTAACGGTTCCCAATGACGATTATTACATGCGGAAATACCCCAATCGCAACACCGAGCGCCAACGCGATGTCATCATGCAACTTGCAGCGCAATACCAGATGGCAGTTTGGGATTTTTACGGCATCATGGGAGAGTTAGGTTCGTCTAAAACTTGGAAATTAGCGGGGCTCATGCAAGCCGATTATGTGCATTTTACAGGCACTGGATATCATCTCAAAGGGAATTTATTGATCGAGGCGTTTAAAAAAAACATGGCCGTTTTTCAAAATATGACTAATTAAACATGAATCGTTTACAAGAATTATTTTCATTACAACAACAAGAAAGTCTGCTTTTTACAAGGCTCGACTTCTGGA
Organism: uncultured Lishizhenia sp.; assembly: GCA_964414045.1. Taxonomy (GTDB): domain Bacteria; phylum Bacteroidota; class Bacteroidia; order Flavobacteriales_D; family Crocinitomicaceae; genus UBA952. The sequence continues at coordinate 14,437 of CAYPVA010000025.1, forward strand.
TATTTTTCTTGTTGGTCATGTGCGCATTTGTCTTGATTCACAAAAAATATTTGTTGCGTAGTATTTTCCTGACTGCAGTTAGCTTGTTTTTCTATTTCAAAACTTCAGGGAATTTTGTGCTGCTGCTTGGCCTCATGCTCTTACTCAATTATGGCTTAGGCTTGCTTGTCCATCGGGATCAAAAATTAGGTTTTCAACGGCTTTGGCTAACGATAGGAATTACTTTAAATCTATTGGCGTTAGGCTATTTCAAATACGCCTATTTTTTTACTGAAGCCTTCAATGCACAATTTGGAACAGCTTTCAATGTGGTTAATCAGTTTGCAGTTTGGGGGAATGAGTTATTTGGAAAAGGCAGTTTTGTAGACAAAATATTGGTCCCGATAGGCGTTTCTTTCTTTACTTTTCATAATATTTCTTATCTCGTTGATATAGCCCGAAAGGAAATCAAAGCGGCAAGAAACTTCTTTGATTATGCACTTTATGTCACGTATTTCCCTCATCTGATTGCCGGCCCTATTGTCAGGGCTCGAGATTTTTTACCACAGGTAAATGCCCCTTACCAGTTGTCGAAATACGACTTTTCTTGGTCTCTTTGGATGATTGGTAAAGGCTTGCTCAAAAAACTCATTTTTGCTGACTACATTGCGGTTCAGTTCATCGACAAAGTCCTTGATGCACCGGAAACCTATCCGGGGTTTGTTGGCGTTCTGGCGATGTTTGCCTACTCCTTACAGATTTATGCAGATTTTTCGGGTTATACCGATATGGCCATTGGTGTTTCTAAGTTAATGGGCTTTACGTTACTTGAAAATTTCAATTCGCCATACAAAGCAGTGTCTGTCGGTGATTTTTGGCGCCGCTGGCATAAATCTTTGAGTTCTTGGCTCCGAGACTACTTATATATTCCGTTAGGAGGAAACCAAAAAGGGAGCATGGGCACCTACATCATGACGGCAGTTATTTTAGGATTTTTGTACTTCATCACGGGTTGGCTAGCGCTGTTTTATATTTATGGCGGGCTGACACTTTTATATGTGCTACTCTGGCAAATCTATAAGCCGTTCAGAAAAGTTGCGGTCCGCGATTTGAACTTATTGATCACAATGGTTGTGGGCGGATTGTGGCATGGTGCAAGCCAAAACTTTGTTGTTTGGGGTGCTATGAATGGGGCGGCATTGGTGTTCTATAACTACTGGAAAAAAATCAGCCCCTATGAACAGAGCAACCTTTGGCTGATCCGTGGATGGCGCATATTTTTAACGCTGAGTTTCATCACTTTTACGCGTGTGTGGTTTCGTTTACCTGAATCTTGGCAACCACTTGCTTATCTCACGCATGTTACCCAACATTTTGATTGGAGTATCAAAACTTGGTTTGTGGTTTGGAACACATATTGGGCAGTACTACTGCTCATGATACTCGGTTTTGTAACACATTGGTTGCCCCAAACGTGGAAGGATGGCGTGGTAAGATTTTTTGCCAAATGGCCTATGGTCCTGCAAGCCGTTGGTTTTGCTGTGCTCGTTTTTATACTTTTTCAGGCTGTATCGGATAGCTTTAAAGCCTTTGTTTATTTTCAGTTTTAAATATAGTTGCTGAAAAACTTGACAGAGGGGGTCTCGATGTTGTATCTTTGCAATCCCTTATTTTACGGGAGCCTAAAACTTGTCTTATGAGCAAAATGAAATTGTCAGATTTTGACTTCAATCTTCCAGAAGAATTAATCGCCAACTATCCTCAAGAAAACCGTGACGAATGCCGCCTAATGGTCGTGCACCGCGAAACCGGTCTGATTGAGCACAAAATGTTCCGCGATGTCCTTGACTATTTCGATGAAGGCGATGTCATGATCATGAACAACACAAAGGTTTTCCCTGCTCGTATGTATGGCAACAAAGAGAAAACTGGTGCCAAAATCGAAGTTTTCCTCTTGCGTGAACTCAATCGCGAGAGCCTACTTTGGGACGTTCTCGTTGACCCCGCTCGTAAAATCCGCATCGGGAATAAACTTTATTTCGGCGAAGACGACTCTTTAGTCGCTGAGGTCATTGACAACACTACCTCTAGAGGCCGCACATTGCGTTTCCTTTTTGATGGCCCATATGAAGAATTCAAAGCAAAAATCACTGAATTAGGTGAAACACCACTTCCAAAATATATCAAAAGAGAAGTTGAACCAGAAGATGAAGAGCGTTACCAAACGGTATTTGCCAAAGTAGAAGGTGCTGTAGCAGCGCCAACAGCTGGGTTACACTTTTCAAAACAACTATTGAAGCGCTTAGAGCTCAAAGGCATCAACTTTGCCGAGCTCACCTTACACGTAGGCCTTGGGACTTTCCGTTCAGTAGAAGTAGAAGACCTCACGAAGCACAAAATGGATTCTGAGCAAGTCATCATCCCTGAAAAGGCAGCTGACATGGTCAACGACGCCAAGCGTCACAAACGCAGGGTATGTGCTGTAGGAACCA
>CAYPVA010000026.1:0-16899 GCA_964414045.1 uncultured Lishizhenia sp.
ATGGTTTTGAAGTTAGGCTTGATGGATTTGACTAGAATGCCGCTGTCGCTGAGTAGTTCAAGTTCTTTGACATTAACTTCAGAACAAATGAGGTCGGCAACATGGCGGAAGTTATTCGCTTCTTGCTCATTGAGCACCGGAATCATAATTTTTTGAAGTGGCTGACGCACACGAATGTGTTGTTTTTTACGGAGTGCTAAAACCAATGAACAAGCTTGTTGTGCAAGTTCCATCTGACGTTCAAGTTGCGGTAAAATAGCTGCTTGATCTTGGCTTGGGAAATCTGCAAGATGTACAGAAAGTTTGCCGTTTTTACCGGATACCTGATTGAGGTCTGAGAACAATTGATCCATGTAGAATGGCGCAATTGGTGCAGCTAAAAGTGCTACTGTTTCCAAACAAGTATAAAGCGTTTGATAGGCGGCCTGCTTGTCTTGAGCGTCGTCATTTTTCCAAAAACGACGGCGACACAAACGCACATACCAATTGGAAAGTTGCTCATTGACAAAATCTTGGATAGCCCGGCCAGCTTTGGTTGGTTCGTATTCGGCGTAAGCAGCATCTACCTCAGCGATGAGTGAGTTGAGCTTTGAAATGACCCATTGGTCAATTTCTGGCCGCTGATCCAAAGCGATAGACGGCGCTGAAAAATCAAAACCATCGATATTTGCGTAAAGTGCAAAGAACGAATAAGTGTTATAGAGGGTTCCAAAAAACTTGCGCTGGACCTCAGCAATGCCGTCGAGGTCAAATTTGAGGTTATCCCAGGGTTGCGCATTGGTGATCATGTACCAACGCGTGGCATCAGGACCATATTTTTGTAAAGTTTCAAATGGGTCTATGGCATTTCCTAAACGCTTGGACATTTTTTGGCCATTTTTATCGAGGACCAACCCGTTCGAGACCACATTTTTGTAGGCTTTCTCACCAAATACCATAGTGGCAATGGCGTGCAACGTGTAGAACCATCCGCGGGTTTGATCAACACCTTCAGCAATGAAATCGGCTGGAAAAGCCTTTTTTTGATCAATGAGCTCTTTATTTTCAAACGGATAATGCAACTGAGCGTAAGGCATAGCACCGGAGTCAAACCAGACATCGATGAGGTCTGCTTCGCGTTTCATCGGCTTGCCGCTTGGTGCTACCAAAATAATTTGATCCACGATGTGCTTGTGGAGGTCTATTTTTTGATAATTGGCATCTGATAAATCTTGAGGATCAAAGCCAGCAAATGGATTGTGCGCCATGAAACCTTTTTCGATGGAAAGCTCAATGGCAGACATCAATTCAGCTACTGAACCAATACACACGCGCTCATCTCCTTCTTCTGTTGACCAAATTGGAATGGGAATACCCCAATAACGGGATCTTGAAAGATTCCAGTCGTTGGCATTTTCTAGCCATTTGCCAAAACGCCCGGAACCCGTTGCCTCCGGCTTCCAGTTGATTTGCTGGTTGAGTGCCACCATTTGTTCTTTGCGGTCAGTAACGCGAATAAACCAGGAATCAAGGGGGTAATAAAGCACAGGTTTGTCTGTGCGCCAGCAATGTGGGTAAGAGTGTTCGTATTTTTCCACTTTGAAGGCCTTGCCCTCTTCTTTGAGCTGAATGGCAATTTGTACATCCACAGAACGCTCAGGTTCTTGGCCTGCATCGTAGTATTCGTTTTTGACATACATGCCAGCAAATGGACCAACTTCAGGTCTGAATTTTCCTTGAAGATCAACTAATGGCACTAAATTGCCGCGTTCGTCTTTTACCAACAAACCAGGCACACCAGCGTCTGCGGCAACACGGGCATCATCGGCACCAAAAGTAGGCGCGGTGTGTACAATTCCGGTACCATCCTCGGTGGTAACGAAGTCTCCACCAATGACACGAAATGCGGCTTCTGGGTTTTCGGCTGGTTGGGCAAAAGGCAATAATTGCTTGTAGCGCAGGCCTACTAAATCTTGACCCTTACAAGTTCCCACAATACAATACGGTATTTGCTTGGCTCCCGCCTCGTATTGGTTTAAGTCAGTGAGCTTTTCAACGGCAATAAAACCTTTTGAGAATTGATAAGCAACTAAATTTTTTGCCAATACTACCTGAATAGGTTCAAAAGTATACTGATTATAAGTTGCAACAAGTGCGTATTCAATATTAGGGCCTACCGTAAGTGCAGTATTGGAAGGAAGTGTCCAGGGTGTGGTTGTCCACGCCAGTAAGTTGGTTTGTTGCGCAAAACTACTTGGTGCAAATGGCAGTTCTTGCCCTGCTAGGACTTCAAACATTGCAACAATGGTGGTGTCTTTGACATCTTTGTAGCAGCCCGGCTGATTGAGCTCATGTGAGGAAAGCCCTGTACCTGCTTTCGGCGAATAAGGTTGAATGGTGTAGCCCTTGTAAATAAGGCCCTTGTTGTAAAGTTGCGCCAATAACCACCACACAGATTCCATGTATTTGGGCTGGTAGGTCACGTATGGGTTTTGCATATCGACCCAATATCCCATTTGGAGGGTGAGGTCGTTCCAGATATCGGTATAGCGCATGACCGCTGCTTTACAAGCCTCGTTGTATTGATCTACACTAATTTTAGTACCGATGTCTTCTTTGGTGATGCCTAATTCTTTTTCAACGCCAAGCTCTACGGGCAAACCATGGGTGTCCCAACCTGCCTTGCGATGTACTTGCTTGCCTTTCAAAGTTTGGTAACGGCAAAAGATATCCTTAATGGCACGCCCCATCACGTGGTGAATTCCTGGCAAACCATTTGCCGAGGGCGGGCCTTCGTAAAATACAAAAGATGGAGCTCCGGCTCTTTGTGCAACTGATTGCTCAAAAATGGCCTCTTTTTGCCATTTTTCTAGGACAGCTGCAGCGACATTAGGGAGGTTTAATCCTTTGTATTCAGGATATTTTGCTTTCATGAACGTTTACTTTGTAAAGTCGCGAATTTACGAAAAAATCGGGCTATTTTTGCAAGATATGCTGCTCAAAACTAGGCTCCACGAACATTTATTTCAGTTGCTTGAAATGCGCATTTCTACGCTTGCAGCTCAAAGAACACAAATAAGCCACGATAGCACGGCCAGCGGCAAGGGTTCTGCCGGAGACAAACACGAAGTCGGTATAGCCATGGCGCAGCTAGAAATCGAAAAAATTGACCAACAAATTTCTTTGAGTCAACAACAGTTGTCAGCACTCAAAAGAATCGACCCCAAGCAAGTACATCAGCAAGTACAAAGTGGTAGCTTATTTCAAGCAAATGGCCAAGCTTTTTATTGCGCAGTACCGCTCGGACAAATACAAATCGATGGCACAAACGTATTTTGTTTAAGCCCAGAAGCACCGATTTTTCAAGCTATTAAAGGGAAATCCATTGGCGCAACCCTCCAATTCAATTCCAAAAACTGGACAATAGAGCAGCTTCAATGAGCCACTACACAAAAGGTGAACCCACTCAGAAAAAGGTCGCCATCATTGGCGGTGGAGCAGCTGGCTTTTTTGCAGCCATTTCTACCAAATTACATTGGCCAGAAGCGGAGGTCTGTATCCTAGAAAAAAGCAATAAGCTGCTGGCAAAAGTCAAGATTTCAGGAGGTGGACGTTGCAATGTTACCCATGATTGTCCTGATATAGTGGAGCTTTCCAAAGCTTATCCTAGAGGAGAAAAACAGTTGCGCAAAGCCTTTCATCAGTTTTCAGCTATGGACACAATTCAATGGTTTGAATCCAGAGGTGTTCCATTAAAAACCTACCCAGATGGTTGTATTTTTCCAAAGGCCAACGATTCGCAGGTCATTATTGACCTATTTATAAAAGAATGTCGCGCTTTAAATATTGGTATTTTTCTTCAGCAAAATATTACGAAAATCAACCCTCATTCAAGCGGAGTTAGAATCATGAATAATAGCCAAGAACAAGCATATGATCGGGTCATTATTTGCACAGGGGGCTCGCCAAAAATTACTGGGCTCAGTTGGTTAGCCGAACTCGGTTTAGCTATCGTTGAGCCACTTCCTTCATTATTTACTTTCAATATGCCGCAAAATCCCATATGTGAATTGATGGGTATTGTAGTTAGTCAGGCTAGTGCAAAAATTGAAGGCACCAAACTGACTGGTCAAGGGCCTCTGCTGATCACACATTGGGGCATGAGTGGGCCAGCAATTTTGTTGTTATCTGCCTGGGGCGCTCGGATTTTAGCGCAAAAAAATTATCATTTCTTTGTCTTGATCAACTGGTTAGATACCTTCAAAGATGAAGAGCTTAGGGCTTTGTTGAGCAGTACTGCTGCGGCACACGCCGCTAAAAAAATCAGCAATCTGAACCCAACAGTGCTGAGCAACAGACTTTGGCTACACCTTTTAGAGCGCAGCGAAATTCATCTAGACTTACGCTGGTCAGAGTTAGGGAAAAAAGCATTAAATAGATTGGTCAATACGCTGCTCAATGACCGCTATGAAGTAAAAGGTAAAACCACTTTTAAAGAGGAATTTGTAACCGCCGGAGGCATTGACTTAGCAGAAATTGATTTTCAGACCATGCAAGCCAAAAAAATACCACAACTTTCTTTTGCAGGAGAAGTGCTAGACATCGATGGCATTACGGGTGGATATAACTTCCAAGCCGCCTGGACTACCGGATTTATTGCCGGCAAACATGCGCTCGCCGAGCCAGCCCCGAAAAACTAAAATTCTGCGTTGAGGGGTGTTCTAGGGAATGGAATGACATCGCGTATGTTCGACATTCCTGTAACAAACATCACCATGCGTTCAAAGCCTAAACCAAAACCAGCGTGTGGTACTGTTCCGAAACGTCGCGTGTCAAGATACCACCACAACTCTTCAGAAGGGATGCCAAATTCTTCGCATTTTTTCAAGAGCACATCATAACGTTCCTCGCGCTGCGAACCTCCAACAATTTCGCCAATACCAGGGAATAAAACATCCATGGCCGCAACTGTTTTTCCGTCTTCGTTCAAGCGCATGTAAAAGGCCTTGATTTGCGCCGGATAATCAGTCAAGATCACCGGGCAATTGAATTCTTTCTCGACGAGATAACGCTCATGTTCAGATTGAAGGTCAATCCCCCATTCAACCGGATACTTGAATTTCTTCTTTTTGTAATGATTGGAGTTCAAGAGTATATCAATAGCCTCGGTGTACGTGAGTCTTTTAAAAGGATTCTCGATCACAAACTTAAGGCGCTCGGTAAGGCTCATTTCATGGCGCTCATTGGCAGGTTTTTGAGCTTGCTCTTGTGCATCTCTTTCATCCAAAAACTGCACATCTGCTGCACAATTAGTGAGTACATAGTTGCAGATGTATTTCAAGAAATCTTCGGTTAAGTCCATGTTGTCCTTCAACTCATTGAAAGCAACCTCTGGCTCAATCATCCAGAATTCTGCCAAGTGGCGAGAAGTATTCGAATTTTCGGCTCTAAAAGTTGGGCCAAAAGTATACACCTGGCCTAATGCAGTAGCAGCAAGTTCGGCTTCAAGTTGTCCGGATACGGTAAGATTAACAGCCTTTCCAAAGAAATCCTCTTTAAAATCAACTTTTCCGTCTTCAGTAAGTGGCGGATTTTTGGCGTCAAGGGTAGTCACGCGGAACATTTCACCCGCACCCTCGGCATCTGAACCGGTGATGATTGGCGTATGTAAATAGAAAAATCCACGCTCATTGAAAAACTGATGGATAGCAAACGCTACCGCATGACGGATGCGAAAAACAGCACCGAATGTATTGGTTCTGAAACGCAAATGTGCTTGCTCTCGTAGGAAGTCAAGGCTATGTCTTTTGGGTTGCATCACCGTTTTTTGAACCTCATCAGGGTGGGCATCACCTAAAATTTCGATGTGCTGAACTTGTAATTCAACCGCCTGGCCTGCTCCTTGCGAAGCAACGATGGTTCCGGTTAAGGAAAGTGCGGCAGCAGTTGTGATGCGCTTTAGTAATGCTTCATCCCACTGCTCGAAATCGATAACAGCTTGCAAATTTGCCATGCAAGAACCATCATTTAACTGCACAAAACGATTGGATCTGAATGCCCTGACCCACCCTTTGACATTAATTTCTTGACCAAGCAAGGCATCTGCTGCCCCTAAAATTTGCGCTACACGATATCTTTTCATGTTGCAAAGTTAATGAATGTTTAAATTCTTTAAATCGTCTTCGCTAACTGTAGGTGGAAAGATCTTGGCTTTTAATTTATTACAAACCAAATTAGCGACATTTCTAGCATCTATTTCGGTTCTAAAACCCTGTGTGCCGGGCCTTCCTGGAATAGTTGGCTGATCAATGATCAGCTTGCCATTTTGAGAGATCTGATACGCCCAACCGTTTGGGGTTTGATAAGAATTGACATCATATGTAGCCACTTCTTTTGCCTTGGAATGTGATGAAGGCTGGCCAAGAATTTGCTGATTTGAACTTAATTTATCCCCGGCTTTTTTACTTTCACAAGCGCTTGATAAACAAATTAATAATAAGAAAAATGGAATTAATTTTCGCATTTGATAAAGGTAGCGGTTTGGGGAATAGATCCATTTTTCCAACTCAGTTTATAGTTGCCAAATGGGAGGCTATTGACATCAATCCAGAGATTATTTCCTTTTGCTTCATAATCCAAATGAAATTGTTTTCCGGCTAAATCACTACACAATAGCTCAAACGGAATTTCTTGATTCGGAATCATAATAAAATCTGTACTCGGATTCGGATAAACCTTGATCGATTCTGGCGTTATTTGAGCGGCTGCAGCAGTTCCGCTATAAGCCCAGAGATCGTCCAAAAAGAGCCCTGAATTGTAGCCAGTTCCGATATAGCCCCAACCGTCAAGCGCAAAAGCGATGGCGTTTTTGCGGCCCACACCAGGAAGGTCTGCACGCTGTGTCCAAGAATTAAGATAATAGTTGTATTCCCAAAGGTCTTTGTGAAAAACATGGGACGCATCTTCACCCGTACCTAAATAGCACACAGGAAAGGCCGCCCAACCGCAGGCGCCTGAACGAGCTGCACCTGGAAAATTGGCCTTTTGTATCCATTGATCCGTATCAGGTTCGTACATCCAAAAATCTTGGCGCAGAGTTCCGTCGTCGCCAGTTCCGACAAAACCATAGGCAGCCATTGAAAAGCCTACAGCTGCTTGTCTTGGTGTTCCGGCAAAATCAGCAACCTGTGTCCAAGTATTCGAATTTGGGTCGTAGGCATAAAAATCTTTTTTAAGACCACTCAAGGCAGCACCGGTTCCAACATATGCTGTTTGGCCCACTACAAAACTCACCGCCTCTTTTCTTGGGGCTCCTGTAAAATTTGCTTTTTGTGACCACGCTTGGGTTGCTGGGTTGTATTCCCAGAGATCATTCATGTAGGCAATTGTAGGTGTTTGTCCGAGAGCTACGTATCCTTTTTGTTGGCCTTCATGTTGAAGTGTAAAAGCCACAGCGCCTACCCTTTCTAGACCTGCTCCACCTTCACCACCTAATGAAAGTTCGTCGTCCCAATCATCTTGATCCGGTCGGTAAGAATACATCTTTCTTTTGTATTCAAATTCGTCCATACCTGATACAGCAAAAGCTTTACTTTCGATGACAAAAGCACATGCATCTGATTTTGGCGGTCCTTTAACGGTGTCCTTTTGTAGCCAATAATCTTGAGCAAAAGTCAGCGGTACAATAAGTTGCAAGGTTAGAATTACAACTATTTTTTTCAGCATCATAGCTTGATAATTTTTCGTGAAATAATCTGGCCATCTGTGGCGATGAAACGCAAGATATATTGCCCAGTTTTCAGTTGATCAAGAGGGAAGCTCTGCGTGCTGCTAGATACGCAATTGAGTTGCATTTCAAATCTTCCCAGGGTATTTAGCACCTCAATTCTTTCAATTTTCTGACCCAGACCATTAATTGTTAAAATATCTCGAACTGGATTTGGATAGATAGACAAGTTAGCCTCTAAAGCCTCAATCCCAGCATAATCGCATGGTGCATATTCATAAAAACTGGCTTTTTTACCGCTGTAACCTTTGCCAGTTCCGACATATGCTTTGTTGTCAACAGAAAATGCAATTGCACTTTTACGCTCACTTCCGCCATAAGCTGCCCTGAGTGTCCAAGTGTCTGATTTTGGGTTGTATTCAAGGAGATCGCCGAGCAAACCGCCATTATTTCCCAAACAAATAAAACCCCTTTCATCCAATGAGAACGTGCTCGCTGCACCGCGCTCATAAGCCGGGAAAGGTGCAATTGGTGTCCAAAGATTTGACCCTGGGTCATAGCAATACATGTCTTTTTTGTATATGTTTTGATCGATACCCATCCCAACATATGCTTTAGAACCTACCACAAATGAAGCCATTTGATAACGTACACCCCCAGGAAAAGAGGCGCGTTGAATCCATTGATTGTTACTTGGCTTATATTCCCAAAGTTGAGCAGTATAGGTAGCCGAGCCTGTTTTTCCACCGCAAATATATCCCTTGCCAGCAACAGAAAAACCTGTTGAAAAATAGACGCCATTGCCTCCCATGCCAGGAAAATCTGCCACTGCAGTCCAGGCATTGGTTAAAGGATTATAGCGCCAGAAATCTTTAAGCGTAATTCCTGTTGGCGCAGAAACACTATCCATTCCGGTACCAACATAGGCGTAATTGCCAATCGCAAAAGAAACGGCATCGCGGCGTGCAGATCCGGGTAGGTCTGCTTTTTGAGTCCAAATATCAGTGGTTGGGTCATAGGACCAAAGATCTTTGTGAATTACCTCTGCTGTATCTTGTCCGCCAAATAGATAGCCTTTTCCCATCAAAGCAAAACCAACGGCGCGTTCGCGCTTGCCCATGCCAACGTCATTGAGCTTATTCCACACATTATATTGTGCCTGTATAAGCGTCGGAAATAATAGCCATAGAAAGATCCTTAATTTCATTGCTTCAGGATTATTTGTTCATGTATCATCTTAGATCCGCTCAACATTTGTAACAAGTAGGCTCCAGGAGGAAGCATATTGACATCTATTTTTTGTTGGCCTTTTTCCAATTGCATTTTGAAGACTTGGTTACCGTTCATTTGTAACATTTGAACTTCTATTCCATTTAGGGAAGAAATTTTGGTGTTTTCAATCGTTAGAAATTGAACTACAGGATTAGGAAAAACTTTAAAATCGGCAGAGAATTCTTCGATACCAATGGTGTTGTCAATCGGGTTAAATTGCCAAAAATCATTCAAATTAATCCCGTTCGTACCGGTTCCAATATAACCTCTATCATGGATAGCCCAGGCAACTGGAAAACGCCTTTTCGTTCCGAGAAAATCAATTTCACGCCTCCAACTATTTGTAGCAGGATGAAAAGACCAAACTTGCTCTGTCACTACTGCTAAGGCCCCTACATATCCGGAGGTAACGTAACCGCGTTGTTGAATGGCAAAACCTGAACTACCACCCGTAGAATTTCCGGGAAAACTGGCCCTTGATAACCACTGGTTATGCAACGGTTTGTATTCCCAAAGTTGATTGCCCGCTTTGATGAAGCCACTACCTTCAATCACAAAAGAACAAGTCCAGTTCCCAAAAGTTGCGGGCGCATTAGCGCAGAAAGACCAACTGTCCGTATTTGGATTATACTTGGCCAATTGATTTGCCTGATAAACAAACCCTTCATTATAGACAGCAAAACCTTGGCTATCACCTGGGTTGGGTAAAATACAATTGGCTATTTGGCTCCAAGTATTGGTAAGGGTATTGAATTTATAAAATTGTGTACTGAGTGCAGACCCGCCACCGACAACAGGACAATTGTCAACAACAAATGAAACGGCCCCATGTGTGGCAACAGGAAAATCTGCCTTTTGGGTCCAGGTATCAGATGCTGGGTCGTATTCCCACCAATCTTTGAATGAAATGTCCTGACCCGTACCATTGATGTGGCCCAAGCCAATATAGCCACGATGCGAAGTAGCGCAGCCCGTTGCACGATGTCGCCCAACACCGCCAACACTCGATTTTTGAATCCAAAATTGAGCTTGTGCGCTTAATTGCAACAGTAACAAGCTGCCTAAAATGAGTAATCTCATAACTTTTGCCATTTTTGGATCGAGCCTGTTTGTGTCTGAACAACCAAATAAGTACCAGGTGCTAATTGATCAAAGTTCTGATGAGCACTAATTTGCGCATCAAATTGCAAAATGGTTTTACCTTGAAGGTCCTGTACTACATAAGCTCCTGAGCCTTCTTTTACATTTAAAGTACCTAAACTTGGATTTGGATATAGCTGAAACGGCGCTGTAACTAACTGCTCAACGCCCACATAAGTAGCATCAATATTCAAGATGTAGTCTCCGGTGAAACCACCCCAACCTTCTACAACAATATACAATGGGCCCAAATTAGTGGGGTCAAAAATAAGTTCGGAGCTCGGTGCACAAAGTGCGGCATCATCGTTATAGGCAATGACTTGACCGTTCATGTCAATGACACTTAAAAAAGTATCAAAAGATGATTCGCAAAGTGAGACCCTTACTTCGGCTAACAAGGGATTGGGTTCGAAATAATAATAAATATCAGCGGAAGGATAAACAAAGTTTTGATTGGAATAACATATTTCAGTTGACCTTGAATCAGCATACGGGAGCGTCCCTACAACAATTGCATCATTGAGCGCATCGCCGGGATAACCTGTACAATCTAGGCCATTTGCTAAAGTGATGCCGAAATCCGTTACGGATCCCCATTGATAAGTGGCACAAGGATTCAGCGGAAGCGTGCCTGCTTCGCGCTGCATCACTCTTAGGCGCGTTACGCCGTTCACTGCATTGGGTGGGACAGTAAAGGTCCAAACTTGAACCGGTGCTGGTGGAGTACCTGCCCATGTGCCTAAGCTTTCATAGGGGTCAAAGTTGCCATTTTGATCGAAGTCTAGCCATGCTTCTCCTGCACCTGCATAGTTGCCATTACAAGTGCCAAACTTAACAGATATAGTATAAGTTGCCCCGGCATTGAGTGTGACATTGACATTCTGAGTAAGGTCCTGTAAACCGATGATTCCTGGGCAACCGGTGTAGTTGATTGAGCCAACAACTCCGTTGAGTATAACGCTTTCTACATTTGAATCGACGGTGCTTGTTGGGCCTACATTGGTACAGTATTGCGCAAAAAAATGATTACTCAGGGAGAGTAAACAAATGAAGTAGATTGATTTCATGTAGTAAGTTCTTGAAAGCAAGTTACAAAATTCTCGCTTAACATTCACTTCACATCAAAAGGCCTTATTTATTATTCCAGTGAGTCATGGCCATTGCTAAGCCATCAAAAACAAAACTCTTGACGGCCTTACTTGCTGTATCAATGCGCTCAGGAAGTGCTTTTTCTTCTTCAGGCTTCCAGGTTCCTAAAACGTAATCGGCTTGTTTGCCCTTGCCAAAATCTGCCCCTACACCAAAGCGCAGACGTGCATATTCTTGCGTTTTGAGCAATGCTTGAATGTCTTTTAATCCGTTGTGTCCGCCGTCACTTCCTTTCCCTTTCATGCGAATGGTCCCAAAAGGTAGTGCGATGTCATCGGTAACCACCAATAGTTGCGATACAGGTATTTTCTCGGCTTGCAACCAATAATTCACGGCCTTGCCAGAAAGATTCATGAAGGTGATCGGCTTGATCAAAACGAGCTGTCTGCCCTTGAATTTAGCCTCTGCTTTAAATGCAGCTTTGTCAAGCGAAAATTGAACACCCAGATCGGCAGCCAAGGCGTCGAGAACCTTAAAACCAATGTTGTGTCGGGTTTCAGCATATTCAGAACCCGGATTACCGAGACCAACAATGAGAAATTTCATGCTACCAGTTTGGACAAGAATTACACTTATCTTTTGAATTTATGTAAAAAAGGGCACCTACAACGATGTCGCGTTCTCCAAAAAGAAAAGTTTGCTTGGCATGAGAATCGTAGTCGTTGGGTCTGGTTTTGACACGAAATTGATTGATGACGCCTCCAGAAACATTGGCGGCTACAAAGATATGTTTAAAGAATTCGGCGCGTAAACCCAAGTGTCCGGAGAGGCCTACTCCTGACAAGGAAACGGTTTCCATGCTTTTCTGACCAGCAAAGGTGAAATCATTGAAAGACAAAATTGGGCCTGCTCCTGCCCCCATCATCGTTGTGAGTGCAAAGCGTCCCTTTTCCGTCTGATAAATTTTGAAGACGTTGGTGAGCTGCACATTGATGTAATTGAGGCCGTTGGTGTTTTCGTAATGAAATGTAGTTTCTTCTGTGGTCACTGAATCACCGCTATAGGTTCCTGACCAACCCGTAACCGGGTCAACACCTGGATTGATTGTACCGCTCAAGTAGTAAGTTGGCCCGTGCTTCATGACATATTTCATGTGCTCATAGCCCAAGGATACAGCCCAATTTTTTTTGAAGTTATAGCCAATTCTGACATCGAACTGAGGTACCGTGAACATTTTAGGATCGATGTATTCACCAAAATCTCTGGATGGCCTGTCAACTGCTTCTACCCCCTTTAATCGAAAGTCATAGCCAGGGCCAATAAAACGAATGGTGCTCGGTGTGTAAATACTGCGGTTATAGCCCCAATAAAAGAACAATGCTCCAGGACCAGTTGATTTCTTTTGAGGTTTATACTGTGCACTCGCCTGTCCAATGAAAAGAAGGCTCAATAGGATGCTCATGAAATGTTTCATCGGGTAATGATTTTAATCCATTCTTGTTGCGACAAGATTTTCTCTAAACGATAGTGTACCGTTTTGTCACTGTTATACCATTCTACTAAACCAATATTTTGAGCAAATACGCTGGTGCGTTGGCCTATTTGTTCAGCTTCTTTTCGGGTATAAGGGTTGAGTGTTGTTCCTCTGATTTTGTCGGTAAAGTAAAGACTTTTTGCCTTTTGTTTGCCCATAAATTGAGCAGTTTTTGTTGCCTTATATTTCCTAAATACTTCATAGAGGATGACCGTTGAGTCAGTGAGGCCACTAAATTTAGAAGCAAACCAAGTCTCGGCATTCAAGTCAAAAGGAAACAGCTGATTCTTATACAGCAAGGCCTTTTCTTTATTCTGAAGTCGGTTAACAACCATGTGATCTTGCACTGTGAGCGAATCAATATTGTAATTAACGGCTTCGCGCAAGCGGCCATCACTTTCATAAACTTCTACAATGAGGTGTGGACCCACCGCGTCTTCAACTGTATAAATGCGATGGAATTCTTCTTCTAGTCCTTTGGCTGCATCCCTGTATAAATATATTTTTGGAAGGGTGTCGAGCGGGTAAAAGTACTCGGCCTGTGGATTCTTGCTGACATAAATGGTTTGAGTGTTAGAATAATTCTTTACTACAATACCAATGATTGTAGCTCCAAGAATGATACCTAATATCCAAAACCATTTTTTCATTTCGACATTTTTAGAAATGCAACTTCTTGCTCTGTGAGGTGACGATAGTAACCACGTGGAAGATCTTTCTTGGTAAGCCCTGCAAACATAACGCGGTCAAGCTTTAGCACTTGATATCCTACTGCTTCGAGCATTCTTTTTACTACTTGGCTTTTACCCGACCTGATTTCAATCCCAATTTCATGATTGGAAGCCCCATCGACAAAACTCGCTTCTTCTGCACGGGAACGACCATCTTCGAGGTCAACACCACGCATCAGACGTTCGAGGTCTTCGCGAGAAACAGGCTTATTGACTTCTACATGATAAAGTTTGCGTGCTTGATAGCGTGGGTGATTGAGTTTTTTAAAGAGGTCGCCATCGTTGGTAAACAAAAGTAGACCTGTACTTTCGCGCTCTAGTTTACCGACCGGATAAATGACTTCTCGGCACGCTTTTTTAACTAAAGACATGACGGTCTTACGACCACGAGGGTCTTCGATCGTGGTGATGTAACCTTTCGGTTTATTGAGCAAGACATAACGCTTGGTTTCTGCATTGATGGTCTCGCCATCGTATTGCACTACATCTGTTTGCTTGATTTTATAACCAAGTTCCGTAACGATTTGACCATTGACAGACACCACGCCTGTTTGAATGAGTACGTCGGCTTCTCTTCTTGAACAAACGCCTGCATTAGAAAGGAATTTGTTGAGGCGAACGGCATCTTCGTTAAATGTTGGAAGGGGGTCACCCTTCTTCATTTTGATTTTGTAATCAATGTATTTGCGTTTGTCACGGGCGCTTACTTTAGCCCCTTCTTTTGCTCCTTGAACTTTGGTTTTTGTACCAGCTTTCACGGGACTCTTTTTTGGGCTTTGCGCGCTTGACTGACGCCTAGAACCTGTTGATTTTGGTTGTCTCATTTGGGTACAAAGATAGGGAAAAAGGCCGAGTGTTTCAGCGTTCCTGCAGTAGCAAGTCGATGTCACGGATCAAGTCTCCAACTTCTTGGGCATTCGTGCCATCGTAATAACCTCTAATTCTAAGTTGAGGGTCTACTAATACAAAATTATTGGTGTGGATGAAATCACTTCCGGCATCGCCCAGGTTTTGTGCTTCAGCCGGCTTCAAAACAAAGAAAGACTTTCTGGCCAAAGCGTATAAATCGGCTTTCTCGCCAGTCAAAAAATGCCATTGGCCTGATTTCGCCCGATGCGATATTGCATAACGTTTCATTTGAGCAACAGTATCTGTTTGAGGATCAACTGTAAAACTAAATATTCCGACATTTTTGTTACTTGCAAACTTACGTTGTATGCGCTGCATTTGCGAATTCATTATAGGGCAAATACTTTTGCAGGTCGTGAAAAAGTACTCTACAACAGATACTTTCCCTTTCATCGCTGCATCGGTAACATAAACCCCATCTTGATTTTGAAAGCGAAACGCTCCTATGCGATGCCCGCGACCAATGCGCAACATATCTGGATCAACCATTTCCTCTTGGACATCTATTGGATTGATTACCGGTAACGTTTTTTGACGATCGGCCCCGCTTAAAAAATAATATCCTATAGGCACTAGAATCATAAACAGTAAGCCTAAAAATAGAATGCGTTTCATGCTACAAATTTAGTGTTTCTGTAATGAAGAAATGGTGATTTTGATCAGCTCTTTTCTTGTGTGCAAATCACCGGCCAACACAGTAAACGGTCTGTGGTAGGTCATTAATTCTTTTCGGTAAGACTCAAATAAACGATCGCGATCCAAAGGATTCTCACGCAGCGGATCTGCTTCCCAAGGAATGTCCGGGGCACACAAAAAATAATGATCAAATTTTTGACGCCGCAATGCATCTAAAATATTAGGGTCTACCTGCTGATATTTTTCTTGTGACCAAATTTGAATCACGTGTAATTCTGTATCGGCAACTAGATTTCCTTCAGTCCATAGTGCCAGTTGACCTTCCGCAATTTTATTTAGATCTTCATACTGATAGTTAGGTGATATCTCGAGGTAAACTCGGGCAAATTCTGTTGCAAGAGGAAAGGATAAATAAGAAGACAACCAATTTGCAAGCGTTGATTTTCCGGTAGATTCCGGACCTGTAAATGCTATACGTAAAGTGCGATTTTCCATTTTCTCAAGCCATTGATGGCCAAAATTAAATAGGCCAAATACAAAACAGCAGTTGACCACCAATGTTCTGTGATAAACCAAATGATACCCACACTATTGACCACAATCCAAACATGCCAATTTTCGAGTACTTTTCTGGTGGTGAGCCAAGTGGCTATCAGTGAAAAAACAAAAAACTGTGCGTCTAGAATTTTGGTAATTACGTGTGTGATTTTTATCCCCGTTTGATCTGATGCACTATTGCCCGTAACAATGAAAAAAATGAGTCCGGTGCAAATGCCACTAATTACCCAAATCCATATAGTTTTTCCGATGGAACGAACGGGGAGTTGGTCCTTTTTATCCGACCAGGTAAACAAACCATATATACCCAATATAATGTAGGCAATTTGTTGGCTGAATAAACCCCAAGTTTCAGAGCGCTGAAAGAAAATAGCATAAAAAAATGCACTGAAAATTCCGAAAATCCAGCCACTTGCTTTTTCGGTTGCAATGAGGTAAACATAAATGAAACCTAGAATTGCAGCAATGAGTTCAATAAAGGGAGATAAAAAGTCGAAGGGCAGCATATCAACGTACAATGAGCACTTTGGCTACTTTGTGGTCGCCACCCTGCAAATTCATGGCCGTCCAGAAAAAATAAACACCTGTAGGGACCTTCTCACCGTTTGAGTTGAGGCCATGCCAAGTTGCAGTTCCTCCATTTGAGCGAGTTTTGTACACGACATTTCCAGCTGCATCTGTGACTTTTACATCTGAATCGTATCGAATGCCTTGGAGCGTTATAGGGCCGTTGTAGTCTGGCCTCACTGGATTTGGGAAAACCGTCATTTGCTCATATGTGGGGTCTTCATAACTGGCATCTATTCTTAGCGAAATTAAGCCGCGGTCTGTAATGATGTAGAGTTCACCTGTGGTGTGATTGAGCTCGATGTCGTAAATCGTGTTTGAAACGATGGGCGAGTTATCGGTGTTGTATTGTCTGATGATTTCTGTACCATCTGGGCTAAGTAAGATGAGCCCCGCGCTGGCGGTTGCCATCCATTTGCGATTGCCGCCATCAACCTCTATATCGGTAATATGAGCTTCACCTAAAACATATTCGGTATTTCCTTCAAAAGGTACTTTAATGCGTTGCGCATCGTAATCACCGGCAGCGGCATCAAAGGCGCCATTGGCATTATACAAAACCGCAAAGCCAGCATCTGTTCCAATCCAGAGTTCGCCATCAAAATCTGCGGCTAAGGCTGTAATTTTATTGGACGGCAAGTTACCAAGTAGTTCACCGGTGCTCAGTGAAACAAATTGGTCATCTGAGGGGTCATCAAGGGTGCCGTTGTGCTTGAAACCCGTCAGGCCATTTGAGTAGGTGCCCAACCAAACATTAT